>CAKPWR010000029.1 GCA_934196725.1 uncultured Prevotella sp. | reverse complement strand
CTTGCCTCCACAAACACGTTGTCCCAAGATACGAGGGCAGATGCCTTCAATCCCTTTGTAATAAAGGAAAGATCCTGCTCGAGCGTAAAGTCGGTGTTGATACGGGTTGTGGTGGTTGACTGCTCACCATGAAGTGCAAGATTGGTTACAGAGTTAGGTGAACCTTGATCATCTTTAGGGAAATAGCCCCAAACACCATCGCTATACTGTGGCAGGAAGGTATCATGAGGTGCTGAGTAAGCTGCCTGCCAAAGCTGGGTCTCTGCCCATGAGCCCTTGTCAAGTCCGTAAGGAGACTTGCGGATACCATGGCTACCCGAAAGGTTTGCCTTCAGCATGGTAGTCTTGGTGAGCTGGAAGTCGAGGTTGGAACGAACGTTGATACGGTTGAATCCGTAACCACTGGTATAACCACGATTGTTATCCCACTCGCGGAAGAGGTCACCCTCGTGCTGATAGTCGATGGCTGCATAATACTTCACTGCCTTGGTACCACCAGCGATATTTACATTGGCATTGTAAGACATGGCGTAGTCCTTGAAGAGTTCCTTCTGCCAATCTACATCAGGATAACGCTCGCTCATCAGGAATCCGGTCTCCGGATCAATACTGCCGGCTGGAGCATTGTATTTGTCGATGAATTCGGTAGAACGGATGTCACCCCAGCTTGAAGGTGAGAGTCCCAACTCGTGCTTGATAGCATGGTTCGCATAATAGAGCGCATCGGCAGAACCGTAGGTCTCAGGCAACTTAGACACCAGCTTGATAGCAGAGCTTGCACTGGCTGAAATCTTGGCCTTGCCTTCCGTACCACGCTTGGTGGTAATCAGGATAACACCATTCGCACCCTTCACACCATACACGGCAGTGGCAGAAGCATCCTTCAATACAGAAATAGACTGTACGGAATGGATATCCACACTCGACATAGGTCGCTCGATACCATCTACCAGAACGAGAGGGTCGGAAGAGTTCCAGGAGCTCACACCACGAATCACAATCTTAGGATCCTCATCACCCGGCATACCTGATGAAGATGATGTAATCACACCAGGCAGATTACCAGTCAAGGCAGAACCGATGTCAGAAACACCACCTGCTCGCTCCAGCACCTTACCCGTGGTCTGGGTAATGGCACCTACGACAGATGCCTTCTTCTGCTGACCATAACCAACCACTACCACTTCGCCGATGGCGTTGTCATCTTCAAGGGTAAGTTTGAACTCTCTCTTCTTACCTACCTTTACTTCCTTGGTCTTCATACCTACGTATGTAAATACGAGGGTAGAATTCTCTGAAGGAACACTGATGCTGAAATTACCATCAAAGTCGGTGACAGCACCGACACCGGCATTTCCCTTTACCTTTACAGTGGCACCTATCAGAGGCTCACCTGTACCGTCAACAAGATTACCCTTGACCTGGATCTTCTGAGCCTGCGCATTCAGGCTGCAGAAAGCACCCACCAAGCATAAGGCTGCTGTCCGTTTCATTGTTAAGACTTGTTCAATCATGTTCTATTCATTTTTGATTTATGCTTAATATTATGTATTCACTGTTTATGTTGTTTATTCTCGGCTGCAAAGATAAAGGTTTCTGTTCAGATGTACTTTGTCTCTTGTAACAGATACTTTGTCGTTAATAACAAACTTTAAAAGTACGTGTCCTGCCACCTTTTAACACTTGTTTTGTAACATAGATACCTTTTTGAGGTTTATTCACTTTTTCACCTGCTATATTATAATAATAGGTGGCGATAACTTCGGCATCGTTCACTTTCTGTTCAATTCCCGTGTCAGTTTGTTTCATGTACCATTCCTTGTACCAGTTCATGCAGGCATATCCGCAGCACTCTTCAAAGAGATTGTGCTTCTTGGCATTCTGGAAACCAGGAATCACCCTGCCAGTCTTCAGATACTCATCAATGTCGTAATACTCCTGTGGATGGGTAAGAGTCATACCGATGTTGCCGAAATGGTCGTGAACAGCCTTCCATGCCAATCCCCATTTAGAGGTTGATGCCGTTGCCCAGCTGCCCAGGTTAGGCTGAGTCCACTGGCCCCACTCGTTGTAGTGACCTTCACTCGCCTTGTCGGGATCTTCCGGACTCCAATCAATCTCTGTCACCATGATAGGTTTACTGGTAACCACAGGCACCTGAGCCTGGAATTGCTTGATGAAGGCATTGTGATTACAGTTCTTGTCGCTGGCATTATACCAGCCGGAATAAACATGGACGGCATAGGAGAAATTGTCCTCGCTATCGGTAATAGGATACTTGGCATAGCTCTGATACTGGCTCTGATAGCCCGCACCCGGCACCCAGACGATGCCTTTGAAACCCTGGGCACGGATTTCGTCAACCACTGGCTGGAAGTAATCGTGCAGTGCCTTATCCGAATTGGATCCATCACTCAGATGAACCCTCACCGGCTCGTTGGCAAGTTCGATGGAGATCAATCCCGAATTCTGCTTGATGTATTCATCGGCAGCAAAGGTCTTCCATATCGCCTTCAGATAGCGGTTGTACTTATCGCCCACACTGATGTCTTGAGGACATACTCCCGGTGGACGCACGATGACGTAGAGCCCATGAGCGATGGCATCCTTGATTAATGGGATATAGAGCTTCTGGAGATAGAGGCGGTAGCGCGCCATGTTGAACGCAGAAATGTCAGCCTCGTTCTCTGCCTTCTTCGTAGGGTCGTTGGTCCAGCAGGGATCCATGTGCAGACGGAACACGGTGCAGTAAGCGCCCTGCTCCTTGTCGGTAATAGCCGAAAACTGCTTGGAGAAATATTCCAAGCAAGGCTTGATGTCGGCTTCTGAATAGTCAGCCTTCCACTGCTGCCATCTCCAGCCGTTGAAATAACGGTTTGGAGTATCCATCACTCCATGCAAGACAACCGTCTTACCTGTGGCATCGACAAGGTTCTTTCCTTCTACATGCAGGGCAGGAAGATTGTCAGCCGCATTGCCAAGCAATGACATCATGGCCATCGCAAAGCCAAGAATTATTTTCTTTTTCATATCTAGTTATTGTTTTTAGATTCTATCATATTTTTAAATAGAATGGCGCGTAATCACTACGCACCATTCTCAGAAAACCAATTAATCATGAGCCTATAGCTACATGATATACTAAATGTTATAAACCAAATTAAACCTAACCGTTAGTAAACCTAACTATTAATAAACCTAATCAATGTAAAAAACAAACCTATTTTGCTGGTGCAAAGATACTGCTTTTATATAATATGTATTTTTTCTGAAGTAACGATTTCTTTTTCAATCACTTACAGAGTGTAACAAATACTTTGCGACATGTAACATTTACATCACGCAAAGCAAAAAAAACTTGTTTTTACTTGAATAATCCAAAAAAAAGCCTTATTTTTGCACTCAGAATAAAGCTATCAACAAGCTTTGATAATAAACCAATAAAGATTAAACTAGCAATGAATACAAAATGCCAATTAGTCGTGAAAAGTATCCTTCTGATACTTATCCTATCAGCTTTCTCTATCCTCCCGTCATGGGGACAGAGCGGAAAACTGTTCAATACAGACAATCAACTCTCAAGCAATCTTGCTACACAGGTGTTCCAGGATAAGAGTGGCTTTATCTGGATTGCTACCCGTAACGGACTGAATGCTTATGATGGTTATCACATCTCTATCATGAAGAAAGAGCTTGCCAACAGCCAGGGGCTGAACAGCAACTACATCAACTGCATCACCCAGGATGATAAGGGACATATTATATTAGGTACCAACAACTCCCTGTTGGCTTATACGGGAAGTGAATTCCGCAAGATTCCTATGCTCGACTCAAAAGGCAAGGAACTCACCACATACGTAACCCAGGTTTACTCACTCAGAAACAAGGATATTGCCGTTGGAACATCCGGATATGGCATCCTGCTCAAAAAGCCGGATGCCCAGGAATGCCATGCCATGAAAGGGGATGTGGAAAAGCTGAAACACATACACAAATTATTGGAAGACAAACAGGGCAGACTCTGGATTATCACAGAAGACGGAAGACTGCATCGCAAGGAAAAAAACGGGAAAATAACATCCCGCTTCCATGGAACAGAAGGACTGACCATACAGGACATCCAGCAGGATGACTTTGGCAATTTCTATCTGGCAACCAAAGATAAAGGCGTATATGTACTCAAAAACGGCAGCAACGTCTTTGCCAGAATACCCAACATCGGCAACCTGCCTATCGACAACATCTACATCAGTCGCAACAACCTGCTTTATATCGGAAGCGACGGAATGGGTATCTGCGTATACGACCCGAAGACGGGCATCGTACAGGACAACCCGCTCTTCAGCCGACTGGTAAATCTTGCCAAGAGCAAGATTACAAGTATCATAGAGGATAACAGAGGCAATATCTGGGTGAGCATGATGCAGAAAGGTGTGTTCATGCAGGGAAACACCCAGAACGACTTCAACTATATGGGATTCCGACTGGGCAACCGCAATGTGATAGGCGAAAATTCCATAACCAGCCTTTGCGTAAACCAGGGAGACCAGGTTTGGGTAGGTACTGACAAGGACGGTCTATACCTATTTAATATTGGAACCCGCACCGTACAGGGACATTTTCTGGAACAGACTACCATCCTCGCCCTTTGCAAGGACAGCGACGGGAAAACCTGGGTGGGTACCTATTCCGACGGATTGGGATATCTTGATGCTGCCGGCATCTTCCATCCGGTAGATTTAGGCATCAGCAAATCAATAGGCATCTTCGGCATCAACCAAGACCCACAGGGCAATCTCTGGATAGGCACCATGGGAGCCGGTCTCTTCTGCCTGGGAAAGGACGGAAGCAGAAAGAACTATAGGGCTAAATATGGAACTGAAAACAACCTCAATGCCAACTGCCTCCCCAACGATTATACCTCCAGACTATCCTTCTCCAAGGATGGCAATCTGGTATATGTAGCCACCTCTGTTGGTCTGGCATGTCTTGACCGGAAGCGCAACAGCTGGATTTCTACCTTCAGGGGAATCAACTGTATGAACAAGAACGGATTCTCCCATTGTGTGTTTACAGACAGCAAAGACCGCGTCTGGTATGGAACTGAGGATGGTGCCTTCTGCTTTGATTTCAAGAAAGGCATCAAGCCTAAGTTCTATTCTACAGCTAATGGACTCACGGACAATAGTGTTGCCAGTATCACAGAAGATAACCTTGGCAAGATATGGATAGGAACAACGGTTGGTCTCAACCAGCTGGACCCGGAGAATGGCAAGATTATCAAGTACTATGCCGAAAGCGGCTTGCAGAGCAATGAGTTCAGCGATGCGTCCGTATGCACCACCTGGGGAAAGAAGGTAATCCTGATGGGTGGTTCCGGTGGTCTGAACTGGTTCCAGGCAGACAAGGTAAGGCAGCATCCTTGGCAGGCAAAGGTAGTTATCTCTGGTTTTCTCGTGAACAACACAGCCGTTATTCCTGGTATGGAATCAGGTAGCTATACCATTACAGAAGACAGGGTTACTGTCAGCAAGGAGTTTCAACTCTCACACGATGACAACTCGTTCTCTCTCCAGCTCTCCACTCTCACCTATAATGATGTGGAGCAGATAAGCTATGCCTACAGCATCAATGGAGAAACATGGCGAATTGTGCCAGTTGGGCAGAACGAATTGGCGTTCTCCCACATGGCACCAGGTAGATACGACTTCCGCATCAAGGCAATCTGCAATGGCTATGAAACGCCGGTCAATGCGTTCACTATCATTGTTCACCCAGCCTGGTATGCCAGCTTCTGGGCAAAACTCTTCTATCTCCTGATGTTCGTGGCAGCCATCGTGCTCTATATGCGTCATCGCAAACGCCAGGAAGAAGACCGTCTCACCCTGCAGCAGCACATCCATGCCGAGGAAATGAGTGAAGCAAAGATTAAGTTCTTCATGAACATCAGTCATGAAATCCGTACGCCATTGACGCTGATCATCACCCCTCTGCTCTCCCTCATCAAGGAAGACAAGGAGCCGCACCGACAGGGCATCTACGAGATTATCCGAAAGAACTCGGAACGTATCCTCCACCTCATCAACCAGATGATGGACCTGAGAAAGATTGACAAGGGACAGATGGTAATGCGTATGTGCAAGACCGATATGGTTTCGTTCATCAATGATGAATATAGTCTCTTTAGGCAGCAAGCCGTGGCTAAGAGCATCGACTTCGAATACCAGCATGACAGCGAAGAGCTTTCTGTATGGATAGACCGCAACAACTTCGACAAGGTGATAATCAACATCCTGTCGAACGCCTTCAAGTTTACCCCAACAGCAGGTCATATTCTCCTCTCGCTCACCCATACCGACCACCATGCCTACATCAGCATCAAGGACAGCGGTATCGGCATACCGAAGGATAAACTGGAAACCATCTTCCAACGCTTCTACCAGAGTCCTAACGACCCTAACGACCGCAACATCGGTACAGGAATCGGTCTCGACCTAACCCGTTCGCTCGTGGAACTGCACTACGGTACCATCTCTGCCCGCAACAACGAGGGCGAGAAGGGGAGCAAGTTTGAGCACGGAAGCGAATTCATCATCCGCATCCCATTGGGCAAGGATCATCTCAAGCCAGAAGAACTCATCGAGGAAGAAGAGGTGAAGGAAAAAGAGAATATGGAACTTGCAGAAGCAGAACAGGAAGAACAGCTGGCAGAAAACAATGACCGGTCAGCCGAAACCTTGAACAATTCCGATACTACCTCAGCCTCAGCCAAAGGAGCCAAGGCTGAAATCGTGATTGTGGAAGACGAAGAGGATATTCAGGATTACCTGAAGACCCAGCTCTCCAATGACTTCAAAATCCGCACCTACCCTAACGGAAAGGTGGCGCTGAACGAGATTCTGAAGAATAAGCCTGACCTCATCATCAGCGACATAATGATGCCGGAAATGGACGGAACCACCCTCTGCGCCAAGCTGAAATCAAACATCAATACCAACGATGTGCCTATCATCCTGCTCACAGCCAAGAGCCGTGAGGAAGACCAGCTGGAAGGATTGCAGACCGGTGCCGATGCCTACATCCTGAAGCCGTTCAACATGGACATCCTGCGCCGCAACATCATCAACCTGCTCACCGTGCGCCGCACTTTACGCAATAAGTTCACGGGCAATGAAAGCCAGAATCACCAAGTAGAGCACAAGGAAATACAGACTCCAGACGATGCACTGATGCAGCGTGTGATGGCGGTTATCAACGAGAACATCGGCGATTCCGACCTCAGTGTGGACATGATAGCACAGAAGGTGGGCATCAGCCGCGTGCACCTGCACCGCAAGATGAAGGAGCTGACCAACCAGACACCACACAGCTTCATCCGCAACATCCGTCTGCAGCAGGCAGCCAAGTTGCTCAAGGATGGCAAGCAGAGCATCACCGACGTGATGTACGCTTGCGGCTTCTCCAATTCGGCCAGTTTCAGCACCATGTTCAAGAACCTCTATGGCTGTTCTCCAAGAGAATACATGATGAATGCCATGAAGGAGTAAAATGTAACAGAAAGTAGAAAAAAAAGAATATGTAACAAAAACAAGACTTTATGAAACGTAGAAAAAAGTCTTGGTTACATTTCACAACGAAAGATTGCGAATAAAACCGTAACTTTGCAGCGGAAAAACCAGTATGGATTCTCTCCCTGGTTTTCCGCTGCAATTTTTTGTATAATCTTTAAAAATCAACAAATCATAATGAAGAAATTAGCAATCTTATCGCTTTCGATGATGCTTGCAGCAGGAGCGCAGGCACAGACAGCAGAGTTCGACTACTTCAAGTATGCCGGCAATGATGCCCGTTTCAATGTCGAGATAGACAAAACGCATCAGTACTACAATCCAGTATTGGCAGGATTCTATCCAGACCCATCCCTCTGCCGTGCGGGTGACACCTACTATCTGGTGAACTCATCCTTCACCTTCTTCCCTGGTGTGCCTCTCTCAACCAGCAAGGACCTGGTAAACTGGACTCCTGCCGGACATGTGCTCACCCGCCAATCGCAGGTGCCTCTGAAGGGACAGCGCATATCAGGCGGTATCTTCGCACCAGCCATCAGCTATAACAAGAAGAACAAGACGTTCTATATGATCACCACCAACGTGGGAGCCGGCAACTTCTTCGTCAAGTCAAAGGACCCATCCAAGGGCTGGAGCGAACCTATTTATCTGAAGAAGATTGACGGCATCGACCCTAGCTTCTTCTTCGATGACAACGGCAAGGGCTACATCGTGCATAACGGTCCGGTGGTAGGCGGTGCCGACTATGAGGGCCAGCGTGCTATCCGCTGCTTCGAATTCGACGTGAAGGGCGACAGCATCAAGGGCGACTTCAAGGAGATTCTGCGTGGCGGAACCCATGTTGAGGCACGTCCTATCTGGATTGAGGGTCCACACCTCTTCAAGAAGGGCAAGTTCTATTATCTGATGTGTGCAGAAGGCGGTACAGGCGGATGGCACAGCGAGGTAATCCTCCGTGCCAAGAATCCGATGGGTCCATGGGAGGAATGCCCTAACAACCCTATCCTCACCCAGCGCACAGGCTTGGATCCTAACCGCAAGGACCCTGTATCAAGTGCCGGACATGCCGATATCGTAGAAGATGGCAAGGGCAACTGGTGGGCTGTGTTCCTGGCTTGCCGCCCATACGAGGAAGATATGTACAACACAGGTCGCGATACTTATCTCCTGCCGGTAACATGGAAGGATGGATGGCCAGAGATTCTTGCCAAGAACACTCCTATCTCTACAGTAGGCGAAAAGGCAGGCTTGAAGCCAGCAGAGAAGAATGAGTTCTCGGGCAACTTCAGCTATGTGGATAACTTCGATACAGCCGACAACGGTGTTGGTCTGAAGGATTTGAATCCACGTTGGATGTTCCTCCGCGACTTCGTAGACTGCTACAAGGTAGAAAACGGCAAATTGAAGTTCAATCTCCTGCCGGGCAATGTCTACAAGCGTGAACCGATGTCAGCCATCTGGGCTCGTCAGCAGCACGGAACCTTCACAGCCGAGACTGAAATCAACTTCACTCCTCGCAACGACAAGGAAATTGCAGGTTTGTCACTTATCCAGAAGGAAGATTACAACTTCGTACTGGGCAAGACCATGAAGAAGGGCAAGCTGATGATTACCCTGACCCGTGCCGAGAAGAACAATGCCCTCATTGCTTCTGCTCCTATCAAGGCTGGCAAGTTGAAGCTGAAGGTGGAAGGTCATGACAGATATTACGATTTCTATTATGCAGAGGAAGGCGGTGACTGGCAGTTGCTCGCCAAAGGCGTTGATGCCAGCAACCTGAGCACCCAGAAGAGCGGTGGCTTCATCGGTGCCTGCATCGGACTCTATGCTTCTTCCAACAAGGAATAACAGATATCATTATAAGACATAAAAATACAAAAAGACTCCCCGAGCTTTCGAGGAGTCTTTTTGTATTTTGTCTTTGTATAAGTTTTATTTATTCTTCACAATATCCAATGTCATCTTGCCTACCCAGATGGCATTCTTGCCGTTCTGGTCTACCGGAACAGGTTTGCCATCGAGATTATTCAGATATTCCAGCTGCTTGAAGTAGGTATGACTATGACCACCCAATATCAGGTCGATGTCGCGGGTGGCTGGAGCCACTTCCGAATCATCAATGCCATCAATCTTCCATCCCAGATGAGAGATGCAGATGATGACATCACACTTCTCCTTCTTCTTCAGAATCTCCGTCATCTCCTTTGCCTTTTCTATTGGGTCGAGATACTTGATGCAACCGTAGTTCTTTTCAGTTACCAATCCCGCCAGTTCCGGACCAAGACCGAAGACACCAATCTTCAAGCCCTTGCGGTTCAACACGACGTATGGCTTGACGATTTGGGCAAGTTCGGTACCCGTAAAATCATAATTAGAGCATACTATCGGGAACTTCGCCATCCTGAAGAGACGAACCATGTTGTCGATTCCGAAATCGAACTCATGATTGCCGATGGTAGCAGCATCATACTTCATCTCGTTCATCAAGCCAACCTCAACATCGCCCTTGAAGAGAGAATAATAAGGTGAACCCTGCGAGAAGTCGCCACTGTCAAAGAGCAGAAGATCAGGATCCTGCTTGCGCTCCTCCTTGATCATAGCCACACGACGGAGAAAACCGCCACGATTGGCTGTCGCAGTATCTGCGAGGTTGGGATTGATAGGCATCACGCAGGAGTGAGTATCATTGGTATGGAGCACCACAAGCTGCTTGACAACCTTCGCCTCCTTCTTAGCCTTAGCCTGCTTTGGAGCCTTAGCCTGAACAGTAGCTGGCTGCATCACGAAAGATGCCAGAACCAGACCGATATATAATAATGTATGTTTCATCTGAATTTTCAATTATAAATTATTCATTATCAATTATTCATTATCAATTATTCATTATCAATTATTCATTCACCACAACGCAGCGGCCTTCTATTCTTGATTCCACTACCTTGCCCTGTGCCATCATCTCGCGGAAATAATTCATGATGATATAGCGCACGTTGTTTTCACGCTGCTTAGGAGCCAGCACATCGGTACCGCTCTTGAAAGCCACGAGCTGGTCGTTGCCCTCGGCAAGGTAATCAAGCGTAGCAATGCGGTAACTCTTCTGTGGATCAACCGGTTCACCGTTCAGGGTAACGCTCTTCAACTTGCCCTCCCTGGTGATTACCATCCTTACGGCACTGCTCAGGCCTTCACCGCCACGATGGGCTATCTGCTGGAAGAGTTCGAGCACCTTGTCACCGGTCAGAGTGAGGAAACAGATCTTGTTCTCGAAAGGAGCCATGTCGTTTACATCACCCACCGTAATCTTGCCTTTTGCGAGATTGCTTCTGATGCCGCCCATATTATAGACAGAGAATACAGGCTGCTCGTCAAACTGCCTGCCGCCCCATACCAGGATATCGCAAAGCAGGTTGCTAAGTTCGCTCTCTGGGCGATGGCGGGTCATATCATGAGCAATGCTGCCCACCACGGGCCCCATGATGCTATCCACCTTGCTCTTGTAAGGAGCAAGAAACTCAGCAGCCTCAGCATCAGGCTGCACATCCCATTTTTGGTCTACCAATATACGGGTTCTCTCTACCTTTGCCACCTTATATTTCTGGGCAAAGGCAGGACTTGCCATCAGAAGCATCACCGTTGATGCAAGCACCATCTTCATACTATTCTTTTTATTCATTCTTATTATTATCTTAATGTTTCGGAGTGCAAAAATACAAAATAAATCTGTGAAATCCGTGAAATCTGTGAGAAAAGACGTTGACAAGAAAGAAAAAGAGTTAAATCTGCGAGAAAAAAGAAAGAAAGTAGCTGAAAATTTGCGAGATACGAGAAAAAATCGTAACTTTGCACCCGCTTTTCGGCGTAACCGCTGTTGTCTGGGTAGAAGTGTTACCCGTCCATGTTGCGTTGGAACGACAAACAATTTTTAATTTTATACAAAAAATGGATTTGATTAAAGTTGCTGAAGAAGCATTTGCAACCGGCAAGAAGTTCCCTGAGTTCAAGGCAGGTGACACTATCACAGTCGCTTACAAAATCGTCGAGGGTACTAAGGAGCGTATCCAGCTCTATCGTGGTGTTGTTATCAAGATCTCTGGTCATGGTGACAAGAAGCGTTTCACAGTTCGCAAGATGTCTGGTACTGTAGGTGTTGAGCGTATCTTCCCTATCGAGTCACCAGCTATCGATTCTATCGAGGTGAACAAGCACGGTAAGGTACGTCGCGCTAAGTTGTATTACTTGCGTAAGCTCACAGGTAAGAAGGCTCGTATCGCTGAGAAGAAGACCATCGCAAAGAGCGCTGAGTAATTTTCTTAGTTACCTATTAAAATTAGAATTTGAAAAAGGGCATCCGATCTTTCGATTGGGTGCCCTTTCTATATTTGTTCAAACCTATCTTACATCTCAAGAATACCTTCTATCAGGATATCTTATATAAAAAATCCCCTCACATTGAGTGAAGGGTTATTGGCTATTCCCCGGTGCTATAGTTCGTCAAGCCATCGTCCGTACCATGCAATGCGCCCTGGAAATCAGCCCAGCTCTGAAAGCCTGCAAGCAATGCCAGGCGGTTGAGCGTCTGAATAGACGGTTTCTCCTTTCCCTTCAAAATATCCCACACCTTGTGCAGCACCTTTGTTGTACTATGCTTCTCATCGTGCTGTGCGTGTGCCTTGCCGAGCTTTTTCTCTAAAGCCACGGCGAGAATTTTCAAATCATTCTTCATTGTGATTTTCCCTTTCTCAAATTCTCTATTTCTCTATTTTCTCAAATTTCATTTATTCTAACTGGGAGCAAAAGTACATAATAAAATTGAAACGAGATAATGTTTTCCTGATTATTTTTGTTTTTACCACAAAAAAGTTGTAATTTTGCAGCAGAATTCAATTATATTTCTTACAAGATGAAAGAATTAGCACTTAAGTACGGATGTAATCCGAATCAGAAGCCTTCGCGCATCTATATGGATGACGGAAGGGAACTGCCTATCGAAGTTATCAACGGCCGCCCTGGCTACATCAACTTCCTGGATGCTTTCAACTCTTGGCAATTGGTCAAGGAACTGAAGGCTGCTACAGGTATGCCTGCTGCCGCTAGTTTCAAACACGTTTCTCCTGCCGGTGCTGCCATCGGCCTGCCGCTGAGCGACACCTTGAAGAAGATCTACTTCGTGGACGACGTGAAGTTTGAGCTTTCTCCGCTGGCATGTGCCTATGCCCGTGCACGCGGTGCCGACCGTATGTGCTCTTACGGCGACTTCGTTGCCCTAAGCGACGTATGCGACGAGGCTACTGCCCTGCTCATCAAGCGTGAGGTGAGCGACGGCGTGATTGCTCCGGGCTATACTCCTGAGGCAATCAAGGTATTGAAGGAGAAGCGCAAGGGTACTTACTGCGTCATCCAGATTGACCCAGACTACGTGCCAGCTCCTATCGAGCACAAGCAGGTATTCGGTGTTACCTTCGAGCAGGGCCGCAACGAGGTGAAGCTCGATGATCCTGCTCTCTTCGAGGATATCCCTACCAAGAACAAGACTTTCACTCCTGAGGCTAAGCGCGACCTGATTATCTCGCTCATCACCCTGAAGTATACTCAGAGTAACTCAGTATGTTACGTGAAGGACGGTCAGGCTATCGGTATTGGTGCCGGTCAGCAGAGCCGTATCCACTGTACCCGCCTTGCTGGTTCAAAGGCAGACGAGTGGTGGTTGCGCCAGTGTCCTAAGGTAATGAACCTGCCTTTCAAGGAGAAGATTCGCCGTGCCGACCGTGACAACACCATCAACGTTTATATCTCTGACGAGTGGGAAGACGTATTGCAGGATGGCGTTTGGGAGCAGTTCTTCACAGAGAAGCCTGAGCCATTGACCCGCGAGGAGAAGAAGGCTTGGATAGCACAGAACAAGGGTGTAAGCGTTGGTAGCGATGCTTTCTTCCCATTCGGCGACAACATCGAACGTGCTCACAAGAGTGGTGTTGAATACATAGCAGAAGCAGGCGGTAGCATCCGTGACGATAATGTTATCGATACTTGCGACAAGTACGGCATTGCCATGGCGTTCACTCACGTTCGCCTCTTCCATCACTAATCTATAATATAATAAGGTATGAGCGATATTGACGATATTATCATGGGTGGCATGGTCTTCAAAGGCGGAGGCGGTCCTAAGAAGGACGACGACGACAAGGTGAAGACCAAGGCTAAGAAGAAAAAGTATATTACGGGTGCTCACGGCAGCGGCTCTGCCCGTCAGAAGGCAAAGTATCGCCAACAGAGAGCCAACCGTAAATCGCAGAAGAAGAAATAATTTCTATCTCTCTGCATACAGATAAAAACATTCGCCCGTGCGCTGTTGAGGTTTCAACAGTTCACGGGCGAAGTTTTTAATCTATCAGTTTTATTCCAAATCAATCCTTGATTTGGTCTTTTATCAGTTCTTAACGCTCTTGACAGCTTTTCCCTTGGTAAGATGCAAGGTAGAAGCTTTCAACTTATGATTGCCGTGATCAAAGATGATGGCTGGATCAAAACGTCTTCCTCCAAACGACATCTCAAAATGGAGATGCTCGGTAGTGGCACGGCCAGTACGACCCGTCAAGCCGATAACCTCACCGGCTTTCACCTTATCGCCCTTCTTCACCATATTCTTAGACTGATGACTGTAAAGGGTCTCAAAACCATACGCATGCTTGATGCGAATGCAGTTGCCATAACCGTAATAAGGACCGGAAGCAATCACCTCACCATCAAAGGCAGCAACAATCTCATCATTTGCCTTGGTCTTGAGGTCTACGCCGGAATGGCGGCGCGCACCACCGTATGGACTGATGACACGTGCATCAGGCAAAGGATAAGCCCATGCCTTCTCTTCCATCTTTTCCAAGTCAAGCTCGAAGGTATTGGTAATGGTAAACGGATCGTTCACCTCGTCAGGATCAAGCGTCATGCCATGCCCCGAAAAACTTCTTGACTTGACATTCCCCTTCTTATGATCCTCAGCAGAAGCCTTATCATTCCTGGACACAGAAGAGTCCTTGCCGCCAATAACAGTGATATTGATATGGCTGCCTGCCTTGCGGAACTGAACGGTCTGACGGCGCAGCTTATGACTCTTCGGCTCAATGATGGTCTCAGGGTTGATACGGGCACCATTCACCATGATAGAGAAATCGCAATAAGTTTCACCCTCTCTGGTTCCCACGATGGCAATGGTTTGTCCGGCATCCACATGGGCGCCCACCTTAACCAGATTCTCAGCATTATTGGCATAGACGGTCTCCAATCCGTTGTCATGACGGATCACAATGACGTTACCCATCGACTCTGTCTTACGTGACAATCGGACATAACCGTCGAACATTGCCTTGACTGCATCACCCTTGGCAGTTTCGATTCGCATCACATTGTTGCTCTCCAAACCAGCCTTGCCCACAGGAAGCGGAAATGAATATTCCTTGTCACGGAATATCTCAAAGTCTACATTAAATGCTTGACTCTGGGCAAAGAGGCCTGGTGTTGCGATGCTCACCTGCTGCTGCTCGGCGGCAGTAAACTCATTTTTTGTGGGCATAAAGCTGCTCAGGGATAGCATCAGCATACCCGAGACGGCAACAAGCCCTAATCTCTTTCTTAATCTACTCATTATCTATATCTTTTGTCGTTATCTATATCTTTCAGAAAATTAATTATAAATTATTAATTATAAATTGAAAAACATCCACTCCTCCCTCTTCGTTTCATAGAAAAGAAAGAAATGGATGTTATCATGAAAATCTTATTTTATTTCTCCAAGAGGATAGCCGTATAGATTCTACCACTATCTACGCCCAACTTGCGCGCAGAGAAGAATTCATCGCTGTGCTGGAAGGTACAGATGCCGCAATCCTGAATGTTTTCTTCGGCTACACCACAGTGCAGAAGAATCTGCTTATTGCAGAGAGGCAGATTGATGTGCCACTTCAGGGGCTGAACTATATTACCTTCGGCAGCCAGGCGTTCACGCTCGGCAGGGTCGGCAGAGAAGGCTGAATTAGGGCGCTGCTCTGCAATCTCTTCCATCGGGAAGGCTGCCTGCTCAAATGCCTCATATACCTCATCTCCCACCTCAAAACTGTCAAGAGAAATGCCTGGACCTATCACCGCCTTCAGTTTCTTGGAATCTGTCTTATAGGCAAAAGCCATCTCCTGAAGAGTCTTGTGAACGATGCGCGCCAAGGTTCCTCTCCATCCGGCATGGATGGCGGCGGCAGCATGATGCTCCTCATCATAAAGAAGCACGGGGATGCAATCTGCTGTAGAAACGCCAATGCATACGCCTGACTGGTCGGTCATCACGGCATCTACGCCTTCGAGTAACATCTTGCGGATGTTCTCTGGCATGGTAAGAAACTCACCGGCGATATTGCGCACCTCTACTCCATGTACCTGATGCGGCATGATGAGATGGGCAGTATCTATGCCCAACTCTGCGGCAAGACGTCTGCGGTTCTCAGCAACATGCTCTGCATTGTCGCCGCAAAACTCATTGATATTGAATTCGCCATAGTTGCCCTGGCTCACACCACCCTTACGGGTAGTAGAGAAAGCCTTGACATCTGCGGCTATATTATATTCCTTTATCATTTAATGTCAAATGCTAAGTGTTAAATGTTAAGTGTTAAATTAGGCTTACGCCCACGAAACAAATGAATTCTTCACTCTTCGTTCTTCACTCTTCACTTAAATCTACTCGTATTCGAAATCATCGAGGTCATCTACGTCCTCAATTTCATCCTCATCGATATATTCAACGATGTCCTCACCCTCAGCTTCAAGTTCCTGCTGGAAGCGGGACATGTCCTTATCACGATGCACGAGGGTATCCTCGGCTGTAATCTCCTGCAGCTTATTGCTCTCAGAGTTCAGTTCCTTCCAGAGTACATCCTTGAGTTCCTGGATTCCCTGTCCGGTAACAGAAGAAATGAAGACCACAGGAAGGTCGGTAGGAAGAGTCTCCTTCAACATCTCGATGAGCTCATCATCCAGGAGATCACACTTGGTGATGGCAAGCACACGGTGCTTATCGAGCATCTCCGGATTGAAATTCTTCAACTCGCCCAGCAATACCTCATATTCCTTCTTGATATCATCGGTATCGCCCGGTACCATAAAGAGCAGCAGGGAGTTGCGTTCGATATGGCGCAGGAATCGCAAACCTAAGCCCTTTCCTTCGCTCGCACCCTCGATGATGCCAGGAATGTCGGCCATGACAAAACTCTGGTGATCACGATAATCTACGATACCCAGTGACGGTTCGAGCGTAGTAAACGGATAGTTGGCAATCTTAGGACGAGCACTTGATACTGCACTCAACAAGGTAGACTTGCCGGCATTAGGGAAACCTACCAGACCCACATCGGCAAGGAGCTTCAGCTCCATGATGATGGTCATCTCCTGCATAGGCTCTCCAGGCTGTGCATAACGAGGCGCCTGATTAGTGGCAGAACGGAACTGGAAGTTACCCAATCCACCGCGACCACCCTTGAGAAGCAGCACTTCCTGACCATCGTAAGCCACATCGCAAACGAACTTTCCGGTTTCGGCATTATAGACCACGGTACCGCAAGGCACATCGATATAGATGTCCTTACCGTCGGTGCCATGACACTTGTCACGTCCTCCATTGCCACCATGCTCGGCGAAGAAGTGGCGCTGATACTTCAGATGCAGCAGGGTCCAGTAGTTGTGGTTGCCGCGAAGATAGATGCTTCCTCCACGTCCGCCATCGCCACCGTCAGGACCGCCATTAGGTTGGTACTTCACGTGGCGCAGGTGCATGGAGCCTTTACCACCCTTACCAGAGCGGCAGTTGATCTTTACATAATCTACGAAATTGGATTCAGCCATTTATTTTTTTCTTTTTATATTGAACGAATAAATCTTCTTTATTGAATGGAAGATTCTTCTTTATTGAATGGAAGATTCTTCTTTATTGAACAGAAGATTCTTCTTTTATTTAACAAATAAATCTTCCCCACTCGGTTGTGGGGAAGATTATTTTATCTTGATTACAAGTTGTCGATAACATTGCAAACGCGGGCGAAGATCTCATCCACTGTACCGAGACCCTCGATGTGGTGGTGGATACCTTCCTTCTCATACCAGTCGATGAGAGGTGCAGTCTGAGTGTGATAAACATTGAGACGCTTCTTGATAGTCTCCTCGTTATCATCAGAACGGCCACTTTCCTTACCTCGGTTAATCAAACGAGCCATCAGCTCATCCTCAGGAACAGCCAACTCAATCATGGCTGCAATCTTATGACCACGCTCAGAAAGCATCTTCTTCAAAGCCTCAGCCTGTGGAGTAGTACGTGGGAAACCATCGAAGATTACGCCAGCGTGCTCCTTACCGAAGCTATCGTATACACTTGCGAGGATGTCAATCATCAACTCATCAGGAATCAACTGACCATTGTCGATGAATCCCTTAGCTGTCTTACCAAGCTCTGTACCATTCTTGATTTCATTACGAAGTACATCACCTGTTGAAATGTGACCGAGACCATACTTCTCGATCATCTTGTCGCTCTGTGTACCTTTACCTGCACCTGGAGCACCGAAAATTACGATATTTTTCATTTTTACCTTAATATATATAAATTGTTTTATGTTGTGTCAGAAACTAATATTCATTCATCCATTTCTGCCCCCAAGGAGACAAAAGTATAGCAATCGTTACACCAAAGAAAACAGTGAACATACCTAAAAAGATTAAAGTGTTCATACTTATATCCTCCTATTTTTATTGTTAAACTTAGTATATTTTTTACGTTTTTCTTCTTTCTCTTTTTTACCTTTCTTGTCAAAATACAGAGCGACCCAAAAAAGCCCCACTGCCAAGATAAAGCTAATCAGATAAATAAGCCAATGAAGTTCTTCCCCAATATCTCCAACAAAAGTCGTTATAAACGCTGCTGTTATAAGATACTTGGAGACATCCAAGCAATAATCACTAATCTTCTCCCACATGCTTCACCCCCTATTCTTCTACAATCGTGTAGATGTCGCGGAGGTTTCTGCCTTCTTGGTCATAATCTAATCCATATCCCACGATGAAATCGTTAGGGATTTCCATCACGGCATAGTTGATGTCCAGATCAACCTTCAGGTTGCCTGGCTTCACGAGGAGCGAACAAATCTCGATGCTGGCCGGATTCTTCTTCTTCAGATCCTCAATCATGTGAGCCATGGTAAAACCGGAATCAACAATGTCTTCAACAATGATGACATCACGGCCTTCCAGGTCCTGGTTGATGCCCATCAGGGTCTTCATGCTGCCGGTAGAGCTGATGCCCTCGTAGGAAGCATACTTCACAAACGAAATCTCGCTCGGTACCGTAATCATTCGCATCAGATCGGCAGCGAAGATAAACGAACCATTCAACACAGCCAGGAACACTGGCTTCTTACCTTCGTAATCCTTGTTGATACGGTCGGCAACGACCTGTACCTTCTTCAGAATCTCTGCCTCTGGAATGGAGGTTTTGAAGGTCTTATCCTTGATTTTTACTATGCCCATAGTCTTGATGATATAATATTTTCTGCAAAAATACGAAAAAAACATGAAACTTCATCCATTCATCGACTTTTTTTAGTACTTTTGCATTAATTTAATCAGATAATCGGACATAATATACATTAATATATGAAAATATTCACAAGTGCTCAGATACATGAGCTAGACAAATACACCATTGAGCATGAACCCATATCATCGCTCAACCTCATGGAACGCGCTGCCAAAGCTTTGACCCGTGCCATCGAGGAAGAATGGACCAACCGTACACCCGTGGTCGTCTTTGCCGGACCTGGCAACAATGGCGGCGACGCCCTTGCTGTTGCCAGACTGCTCAGCGAGGACGGATATCAGGTGAATGTATATCTGTTCAACGTGCACAACAAACTATCAGCCGACTGTGCAGCCAACAAGAAAAGGCTCCTGGATGCAAAAAGAGTGAAATTTACGGAGGTTGTCCTCAACTTCGATCCTCCACAGCTCGAAGCGGGTATGCTCGTGATTGACGGTCTCTTTGGAAGCGGACTGAACAAGCCGCTGGCTGGTGGTTTTGCCGCAATGGTAAAATACATCAACCAGAGTGCAGCCAAAGTGGTAAGTATCGACATTCCTACGGGACTGATGACCGAGGATAATTCCTACAACATCCAGTCCAACATCATCCGGGCTGACCTGACCCTGACCCTCCAGCAGAAAAAACTATGCATGATGATGGCTGACAACCAGCAGTATCTGGGTCGTCTGAAAGTGCTTGACATCAGACTTTCTACAGAATATATCAAAAATACAGATTGCAGATACAGCATTCTGGAAGAAAAAGACATCAGACTGCTGATGCATCCACGCAATGATTTTGCGCATAAGGGAAGCATGGGCAATGCACTCATCATTGCCGGAAGCTACGGCATGTGCGGTGCATCGGTCCTTGCCACCAAGGCTTGCCTGAGAAGCGGTGTGGGCAAAGTGACTACCCACACGCCAAAACGCAACTACGAAATCATGCAGATAAGCGTACCGGAAGCGGTACTGCAGATGGATTCAGAAGAAACCATCTTCAGCGAACCGGTAGAAACAGAGAGCTTCCATGCCATGGGTATCGGTCCCGGACTGGGAACCAACGAGACTACCGCCATCGCCCTGATAGCCCAACTGCGCCGTGCCAGCTGTCCGGTTGTCGTAGACGCAGATGCTCTGAACATCCTCTCCAGCCATCGTGCCTGGATGCAGCAACTGCCAAAGGACATCATCCTCACGCCACACCCAAAGGAACTGGACCGCCTGGCTGGCAATACCAGCAGCAATTGCAACGAACGGCTCTCAAAAGCCAGCGAACTGGCAGAGCGCTTACAGGCGTACATTATATTAAAGGGTCACTATTCTGCCCTCTGCCATCCTGACGGTAAGGTAGAATTCTGCTCTACCGGCAACAGTGGCATGGCTACTGCAGGAAGCGGCGATGTACTGACAGGTATCATCACAGCCCTCCTGGCAAGAGGATACAAGCAGGCTGATGCCTGCCGTCTGGGAATGCACCTGCACGGTCTGGCTGGCGACCTTGCCGCCAAAGACTTGGGCAAGGAAAGCCTCATTGCCAGCGACATCATACAATATCTGCCAAAGGCATTCCTGAGAATGGAAGACTAAGATAAAGAAGAGGTCTCCCTTACCTGGGAGATTCTTGCTTCCAGAACCTGACGTAAATCGTCTTTTCTATCCATATTCAGTTTCTTACGGATATGGCTACGCTGACTGGTGATGTTCGACTCTGACTTTTGCAGCAAGTCGCACATCTCCTTCAGTGATTTTCCTTCATAAACCAGCTTGCAGATTTGTTTTTCACTATTGGTCAAGCCTTCGCATACCTGATTCCATAATATTTTGTCATATTCCGTCTTACGGATATGCTCTGATGCCTTATTGATAATACGTTCACGCAATTCAGGGGTCAGATGCTCCATCAGATTACCGGTTTTATCAACGTTTGAGTCCTCCATATTGGCTATCATATCCAATGCTTTCTTTTCTATCGCATTAATTCGCTTGGGTTGGCGCAGATTTTTGGTAATTTCCTTCATCTGGTAGATAGCTGCATAGACTACCAGTACAAAGCCAAGAAATATCGCCTTGACACTGAACAGCGTAGACATATAATTATTACGGGCAAAAAAGAAGGAAATCACTGGCAGCATACCAATGACTATCGTCAGAGAGGTCTTCTTCAACTGCTGGGTAAGCGCAGTGATGGCAATGATAAACATAATAAATATGTTGCTGAGGATGCTCATCTCATCCGTTTCGCATCCAAAAACAGAACAGAAGACGGTATCAACAGCCAGTTTGGCAAACAGCAACAGATAAATGGAAGATATACCTATTGAGAAATCGAGTTTCCTTTTCCAGATGGCGAACTGTAATCCCAATAATATCAAGGCATGAATGACGGTAAGACTAAGTCCCCATGGTTCACCTAATATAATAAATAAAAGTAGATGGAATGGGATGATAAACATCTCTGCCAAAGTAAGCAACAGGAAAGCAACGACACGGTGACGATCGACGACACCGCAGTAAATTGGGCACAGATGGTGCTCAACTCTCAATATCAGGTTTATTATATGATTTTTTAGTTCCATTTTGTTTCGGTATGCATTATTTTTATTAACTTATACATAAGCTTACGGATTCATGTCCTTTTTAACATTTTATCCAATTCAAGAATTAATCGATGCAAAATTACTATATTCCATCAAAAATCAATCATAAAAAAAGAAAAAAATGTAGAATTTAACAACTTTAAGTATAAATCAGTGGTTAAAATGATAACAAAATGCATTTTTCAGTATTTTTCAGGGTAAAAAAGTTTGGTGGTTTGACGATAATTATATACTTTTGCACTCGATTTCAGAACGATGGACGTAAAGCATCGACTGAAAGTAGAGAAAAAGTAAATTGAGAACAATTGAAAGGACCTCTACAAACATAAGGAATTGGATAAGTATCAAGTATATAAGTAAAAGGTGATGAAAAGTCGCCGGTAAAATATTAAGTTTTAACTAAGGAATCATGAATAAAAGGATTTTATTTGTGCTAGTGGCAATCTTTGGCTTCATAAGCTCTGCCTTAGCACAAAAGGTGGCTGTAAAGAGCAACCTGCTGTATGATGCAACCAGCACCATCAATCTTGGAGCAGAATTTGGGCTATCACCCAAATGGACCCTTGACGTCTCTGCCAATTATAATCCTTGGACCTATTCTAATAATAAGAAATGGAAACACTGGTTAGTTCAACCAGAGGCAAGATATTGGTTTTGCAACAAGATGATGGGACATTTTGTGGGATTCCATGCCATTGGCGGTGCATATAATATAGGTAATGTCAATGCAGACTTTAAGTTTCTGGGAACAGACTTTTCCAAACTGAAGGACTATCGATATGAAGGATGGTTTGCAGGTGCAGGCATCGCTTACGGATATTCCTGGGTGCTGTCAAAGCACTGGAACTTTGAAGCGGAACTGGGTGTTGGATATACTTACAGTAAATCTGATAAGTTTGAATGTACCAGTTGCGGCGAAAAGCTTGAGAGCGATAAAACCCACCATTATGTGGGACCAACCAAAGCCGCACTCAACCTAGTGTATGTTTTCTAAATTCATCAACAGAACATTTAAAGGAAAGTACCTATGAATATTTCATATCAGATAACAGAAAACTTACTCGGAGCCTTCATGCTGATGATTGCTTTGCCAGCCTCAGCTGACAGCAGAAACGCAAATGAGATTCAGGAAGGCAAGAATATCCAGGTAATCAATAAAGTAATCAAGAAAAAAGGCAATAAGGTGAGTGTGCAGATGGACCTCAACCTTGACAAGGTAATGCTTGGCAGCAACAAGGGTTTGGTTTACACACCGATGATCGTAAGCGGAGAAGATACGCTGAAGATGCCGGCTGTTGAGGTGATGGGACGCAAAAGATACATCTACTATCAGCGCAACCAGCAAACAGCTACCCCTAACCCACTCGTTGTGGCACTGCGCAACAACAAGGAGCCACAAACCATCCATTACGCTTACACCGTACCTTACAGCAACTGGATGAAGAACTCGCAGATGCTCGTGGCTCACGATGCCTGCGGCTGCAACCAGACATTGTTGGATGAAGGTATCCTCAATTCCCTGGGCAATGCACTCTCTACACCAGAGAAGCTCTATCATGCCTACATAGAACCAAAGGCAGAGCCTATCAAGGCAAGACAGGAAAACGGTTCAGCAAAACTGAACTTCCATATCAATAAATGGGATATCGTTTACGACTTGGGCAACAATGCCTCTGAACTTGAAACAATCCGCAAGACGCTTGATCTCGTCAAGAATGACCCAGATGTTACAATTACATCTATTATACTTCACGGTTATGCTTCACCAGACGGCAGATATGCCAACAACGAGAAACTGGCACACAACCGTACACAGGCTCTCAGCAATTATCTGTTGAAGACCTATACTATTGATCAAAAACTGTTTGCGATAACAAGCACAGCTGAGGATTGGGAAGGAACCAGAAATTTTGTTGAAAACCATGACATGCCTGCCAAAGAGCAAGTGTTGAGCATCATGAACAGCAACCTGAGTCCTGATGAAACAGAAAAGGCAATCGCTTCAAAAGCAGGAGAAGGTTTCCGCTATCTCGTGAAGAATGTATGGCCAGGACTGCGCCGCACGGACTACACCATCAAGTATGATGTAAAGGCTTTCAATCTGGAAGAAGCGCGCAAAGTCATCAAGACCCGTCCTCAGAAACTTTCGCTGCAGGAGATGTATATGGTGGCACAGAGTTATCCTAAGGGCAGCGATGAATTCAACAATGTATTCGATGTTGCTGTAAGAATGTTCCCGGAAGATCAGCTTGCTAACCTCAATGCAGCTTATGCAGCCATCGAACGTGGCGACAAGGTCAGCGCAGAGAAATATCTCAAGAAGGCTGGCAACGGTGCTGAAGCTGATAATGCCCGCGGTTGTCTAGCTGTCATGAACGAGGATTATGAGACGGCAAAGACTTTCTTTGAGAAAGCTTCTGCTGCGGGTCTCAAGGGCGCACAAGGCAACTTGGAAAAGATTCTTCCAAACTTGTAAAATACAGTTTGCGAACGACACAATTTAGATAACAAATAAGAATAAAATATTAATAACGTTTTAACAAATTAACAAGTAAAAGATTATGAAAAAAGTTAATTTGCTCGTAATGAGCTTGGTTTCAGCCGCAGCTTTGTCTTTCACTAGCTGCAGTGACAGTGAGGATTTGGCAGGTAACAGCCAGAACAAGGTTAATGGTTTCTACATGACCTTGAATGTACAGACCCCAAAGTCAGATGGTACCAGAACTGTAGTTAACAAGCCTACAGTGGATGCAACAGCAGCAGAGTCAGATGTTACAAGCGGTACAATCTACTTGGTAGATGCTGCTGGTAAAGTTGTTTTCACAAAGGAAATCTCAGATACAGAATGGAAAGCAGGTAAGCCAACACAGGGTAATGATGGTTCTACCCAGATTAAGATTGAAGTAGAAAAGGTGGTTGCAGGTGCAACATATAAGGTATACTTCCTGGCTAACGCAACAGATGCTAAACCATGGGAGAATATCTTCACTGCAACAAATAAGTTTGCTCAGCCATACGATACAGACACTAAGTTCGCAATGTTCAACCAGAACGATAAAGATGTTAATGGCAATGGTTATACTGTAGTATTTACCGATGACAACAAGAAGGAGACTAGTGCTGCAAAGATTAAATACAACAATGCAGTAAGCGCTATCAAGATTGAGCGTTTGACAGCTCGTATTGATGAGCCAACTTCTAATGCTACAGCTATCGTAGCATATCCAAAGGCTGATGCTACAGCTGCAGAGAAGAAGGCTATGGAAGATGCTGTTAAGAAAGTAGAGTCTATCAAGATGACAGGCTACGCTATCTCTAACTTGTCTAACAAGAGCTATATCATGCAGAACTGGACTGCAACAACTTTGAACATTCCTTCAGACATCACATATTATCAGCCAACAAAAGAGTTCGGTACAGCTACTTTGCTTGAGAACGGAAACTACTTCACTACAGCAACAGCTCCTAATACTCATAAGGATTATGTATTTGAGAACAACTCATCTACTGCAGCAACTTCAATGTACTTCGAATATACTGTAAAGCTCAAGGATATGACTAACGCAGACTTCACAGATGGTACATTCTACCGTTACAACAACGTTATCTACAAGAGCTTCGCTGACATCTATAAAGCTTACAATGATGTAAATGGTCTCTTCGGTGGTAAGACTTCAGACGAGATGAAGGCTGAGTTGACAGCAGCTAAGACTGCACCAACCGCTGAGGGTGATCCTACTGTAGAAAGCAAATTGGATAACTTCCGTCAGACATACAAGATTGAAGTCTTCAACTGCGGTAAGACATACTACAAGCAGGCTATCAAGGATCAGTACATCGGTTACGAGAATGCTATCCAGCGTAACAGCATCTATCGCTTGACTGTAAACAATATCTTCAACGTTGGTGCACAGGTTCCTAACGGTACACCAGACAAGGAAGGTTTGTTCTATCTTGATGTTACTGTTTCTGTTAACCCTTGGGTTCTCAATACACAGGACGTTGACTTTAAGTAATCTGAAACAAGGTTTTACGAAATACAGAACAAGTATTCCTTAAAGAAAGTAATACGAACAAAATAATTCTATCAATCTCTCGGGGGTGGAAATCATCTCCGAGAGATTACCAAATACTTCCACTAAGACCATTACACTGCCGCCGTAAACCAGGAAGAAAACCTCTAGAAATGCTTCTATATATAATAAGGTGAAACGACGGGAACCCCCTATTGTGCTTTAAAGCACCTCTAAAATAGAAAAATATGATGCCGAAGGCAAATAACTGTCTGCCCTAGGCACACAACATATAGATAAGTATAAGTAAAAGAATTCATAATATATCAGACGATATGACACATTTCATCAAAAACTGTTGTAAAATGGTTTGTATCTCAGCCATTGCTCTGTCATCGCTTTCATCATGCATGAAAGACGACCTAACAGGCTGTCCTACCCCAAAGTTGTCACTCAGATTTGACTACACTTACAATGTAAAGGAAGCCGATGCATTCTCTGCAGAGGTGAAAAACCTCAACGTTTATGTGTTCGACAAGAACGGCAAATTCGTTGATACCTATACAGAGTCAGCTGACAAGTTTGAGTTAGGACATCAGATGGAAATCACAGACCTGCAGAAGGGCAAATACACTTTCGTTTGCCTGGCTCGTGACAAGCAGCCTGCACTTGCCGGCTCCAGAGCTGATGACGACGAGACTGAGTTCAGTTTTACACAGCTTACCCCAGGTGTCTCCACCATCGAAGATCTGCAAGAGGAAATGGGTAAGAAGAACGGTGATGCTTCTGTCAACGACAAGCAGTTTACCGCTCTCTATACTGCCCAGGATACTGTCAGCTTTGATGGTACAAACGATGCCCTGGGTAAACTGAGTCTAATGAAGTGTACCAAGACATACCGAGTGGTCATGTTACCATTCGAACCCAACCAAGAAGGCTTTACCGCAGAAAACTTTGATGTAGAGATTAAAGGTTCAGCTGCCCTCCTTGACTATAAGGGCGACAAGGTAAAACCGAAGTCAATCACATATCTTCCATTCGACAAGAAACTGGTAGAAAACCACAGCGGCAAGACCGAGGTGGAGGGCGAAATCGTAGAAAAAGCCTTGGTCTACGACCTCTCATCATCCCGTATGTTTGAGACCAAGGACGACAACAAAAGCCGTGGTTCCATTGGATCCAATGATTATGATGACAAACGCATCGTCATCACAGACAAGCGAACAGGCAAGGTTATCTTCAACCACTCCCTGCCATGGTTCCTCTCTCTCTGCGCCAGCGACCGCTACGGCAAAGACTGGACAGACCAGCAATATCTGGACCGCCAAGACCACTACACCCTGGTATTCTACGTACCAGCTCCAAGCTCCAACTACAGCATGGATGCAAGAATCAAGGTTAACAACTGGGTTCTGAATCTTCAGAATGCCGACCTGGGAAAATAAGAAAAGAAAGAAGTATAAGTAAAAGAAAGATAAGATGACTAGCAATAAAACTACTTTGACCAAGATGACACGCCAGATTTGTACGGCACTTGCTGCTTTGCTCATGGTAGGCGCAATGGCATCTTGCTCAGAGAATCAAGATACAGAGACAGCTGAGAACCATGACGCATATATCAGCCTCAGCTTCTCTAGCAATTCGGCTAACAGCACCCGAGCTGGAGAAAGCCGTACGGAAGGTATGCTCGCCAACAATGAGAGCAAAGCTGACCCAAACTTTGAGAGCGACATTCACAGCATCAAGGTGTGGGTGTTTCAATCTGGGAAAAATGAAGATGCCAATCCTATCGCATACAAGGAAGAAGCATTGACAAATATTAATGGTAGCTACAATCTGCAGCTACGTTTCTTAAGAAAGATAGCTGGTGAAGAGGTGAAAAATATCGACCTCTACATCCTCGCGAATTCCGAAAGTACCAATATAGAAAGCAAGTTGAGCGGTAAGGATTTCAGCAACATCACCCGCAAGGAGTTGCAGAACATCTGCTTTGACTCTACTTTTGGCATTCAGGAAAATGGCAATCCCCAGAACACGGAAGTTCCAACAACCGGTCTTCCTATCTCTCGTGCCATCACCAACATTTCTGTAGAGAATCATGTTGGAACAACAGAAGCAGAGGCTAAAAACAAAGGCATCAAGATTCCTCTGGTTCGTGCTGTTTCCAAGCTTCACTTCTACTTTGCCCGCAAAACGGGCACAGAAAATGTGAAGGTTACTAGAATCGAGGTGGAAGGAAGCACCATTCCTACCGCCAGCTACATCTTCCCTGATGAGACTGTATACAAAGAAAATGATAACAACCAGGATGTTACCAGCAACAAATACGATGTAAACAGTACCAGATATGTATCAACTGTTTTGAGACTGGACGGTGTTGAGACTAATAACATCAAGGAAGTAGAAGATCCTGAGAAGTTCAAGAAGGGCAAAACACAAACTGCGCAGAATTATCTGGATGCCCTTAAGACAGCAGGAATTGCTTCTCACGACCTGTGTTATCTTCGTGAAACCACCAAGGCTATCAAAGGAAAGATTTATTATTCTTTAGGTACAGGAGAAAAAAGCGTTGGCTTCAGTATCCCAACAGACGGTAAAGCTATCCGCAACCGTGAGCTGGTGGTTTACGGCTACTTCCTGAAAGGTGGCAAGCTCTGTCTCGACTATCAGGTTCTTCCTTGGAATGTGGTAACATCAGAGATTGGATGGAATGTTACAAAATGCGAGATGTGGGCATGGAAGGGCAATGATAAGCAAAATAGTATATGGCCAGTAAAGCCACAGGAAGGTGATGCTGAAGCAGTAAACTGCATGGTGAGCAAGCCTGGTTTTAACGATAACTTCTCTAATCATAAAATAGCCAAGGCTGGTTCTTCAGAAGCAGCCTTCTACTTCAAAATGACTGCACCATCAGGAGCTGTATGGAAAGCTCATCTTTCAAATACAGATGACTTCAAGTTCAACTCAGGAAAAGGTAAGGCATGGAGCTATGATGGAAAAGATTATTTGGCTGCCACAACTGGAATCGCTAGAGAGTTGCCTTATCAGATAAAGATAGGTGCAAGCAAAAGCTGGTGGACATTCGACGAATCTAAACCTGAAGATTTCAATGGGGCAGACACCGAAGATGGCAAAAGATACACTAAAGCCTACGAAGGTGACACCCCTGAAGGAATCTGGACAGACTTCTATATTACCGTTTCATTAGATGGCGTTCACGAATACGAACTGGTTATCAACCCTAAGGGACAAGGAGGAAAATACAAAGATGGCAGAAAATTCTGTGGAACAGATACCCGCATCCGTATATACAATGTAAGAACGGAATCTAAGTTGATGTACGATAAAATGCAGACCGAAAAATACAATAAAGTTTATTCAGAATATTTAAATAAATAACGGAGGGCAAAAGAAAGAATGAAAGCAATATCAAGATACGTTGCGATGTGTGCAATCGCCCTCTCGGGGCTTGCAACCACTGCCTGCACTGAAGATTGTGACAATACACCGACTTCAGAAAAGCTGGTACTCGACTATAAGATTGGCTATGCCATCACCGAGACTCGTGCCGACAACAATGCCGGTAAGACAGAAGACGGCTCAGACAACCTCAACGAAAATAAGATAGAGAACCTGCTTTTGGTTGGTTTCGATAAGGATGGCAACCGTCTGTTTGAACCTGAGGAGATAGATCCGAAAGCTTCTACGGCAGAGAGCACCGGATACCATCATCAGGAACTGAGCGGAAGCAAGCTGACAGCCAGTATGGTGAAGAATGAAGACAACAAGTTCTTCCTTATCGCCAACTGTGAGAAAGCCAAGAGCTACAAGACGCTTTCTGAATTGCAGGCAGCCACTATCAGCGATGCCAATTTCCAGGGAGACAAGAAACAGAATATGTTTGTGATGGATGCAACAGACCCGAAGATGGTAACCAGTGCCGACGGAACCACTCACTTCCAGTTTGACCTGCGTCGTGCCCTGGCAAAGATTCGTCTTGCCGTAACATCCAACATCTCCTTAACTTCCGATAACTTCAAGTGCAAGCTCGTGCAATATGCTGAAGATGGAAACATCCTGTCGGGCGATGCGGCAAATGCCAAAGCAGGAGAAATTGGAGTTACAAGCACCAGTTTATCCCATCCATCCTGCACGCAAAGCGTAGAAGGAAGCAGCAGACACGTGTTCTATTCATACGCCAACAGCTGGGTAGACAAGAATAAGAATCCTAATCATGAAGAGCCTATCAACATGGCTCGCCAAACTTACATCTTGCTAAAGGCTCCTTATAAATATACTGATCCAAACACCGGAGAAGAAACCGTGAAGGACTATTATTATAAGGTACCCGTCAACAAGCGTCTGCCAGAAAACAACGATGCGGCTGAATCAGACTGGGCGACCTGGGAACAGCTCTACCGTCTGGACCGCAACACCATCTACGACATAAAGGTTACTATCGACCGTCCGGGTGGTGCTGGAGAAAAGGATGCAGCCCAGCTCACCGTAACTCCTACTATTCAGGAATGGAAAGATGGAGGAACGTATGATTATATCGATGCATCAACAGAAGTAATTTTTCCAGGTGGTGAAGATACAGGTTGGGGCTACAAGGTATATTATGGCCAGCCACAACGCGGTCCGATGATTACACTGAAGGACATCGACACCAAAGGCAAGCCATGGATTCTCCAGACAGACAACCCTTTGTTCGGATTCGTAGAATGTAATGCGGATGGCAGTTACAAAGATGGACAGTCTGCCGACAACTACAAGATAGATAGCTACATACTCAACATAGAGGGAACAGTGAAAACCCTCTACTTCTATGTAGTGCCCAAGAACCGTCTGGATATGGCTCAGCCACACAACGTAAGAGCGCATGTGTTCCTGACCAAGAATCCAAACGAAAGGTTTGTTCTCAATCCTGATTTCAAACTGAAGGGATGTACCACAGGAGAAGATGCGGGCAAAGACATTCACTTTGAACAAGTATTATAAAGACAACAGAAGACAATATTCATCATGAAGAAGTTATATAAAAACACAATATTCGCAAAATACATCTTGGCTCTGACGGCAGGATGGCTCATAGCAGGATGTTCAGCTGAAGACGAGTTGGTAAACAACTCTTCTGCACAACAGCTGAGCATGATTCCTATGGTCAACGACCTGCAGAAGTCAAGAGCAAATGATGAGGACGCTCTTCATGAGAAGACCTTGTCAAAGCTTGACTTCAAGATGTTCGAGCCGGAATTCGGCGAACGCTGTGTCAATCACCAAAGTTCAAATCCTGTAGAGAATCAGGCAGAAGTATTGGGAAAAGACAACTGGAAGGTGGATCTCAACCTGCAGGAAAACCATTCCTACAACTATTACGCCGTAGCCAATGCGCAAGCCGACCTCAGCAAGAAGACTCTTGAAGAGTTGCAGACTGCCACCCAGCAGGACAACGACATCTGGCTTCCCTATCCTCAGGCAAAAGGCAAGAAGTTTCTGATGAGTGCCAAGGGACAGTATATCATCACCAGAGACCCTATACAGGATATTCCCGTAGAACTGGTGAGAGCTGCTGCCAAGATCAAACTGAATCTCTCTTCATCAGTAAACGACTACAACATTACAAGCGTAAAGTGGAAGTTTCTCAACTACAACACCAATACTTCTGTATTTGCAGGTCAGACGGCTACACCATACATCGGCAGCAACGAAACAGATAACACGGTGGATAAGATAAAAGCCAACAAATGTTCTGTAACTACCTACAGTTATTCCACCACCTGGACCAGCCAAGAGGATGCTCCGAAAATTGCCGTAAAGGTTTCTTTCAAAAGCACAGATGGCAAGAATGATACAAAGGATAAAGAGCTGACCATACCCGTTCGTGACCCAAAGGGAGAAAAGAAGCTGGAGCGAAACTACATCTATACGGTAAATGTAGATATCAAGCGCCTCAATGACAATATAAACATTGACTACAATGAAGAATTGGGCTATCTGAAATGGGCTATCACCCAATGGACTACGGGAGAAGATACCCATGTAGATGCAGACAAGACCAGCTATCTGGTGGTATATCCTACCACGCTGGATATGAAGGGAATAGAAGATGACAACCAAGCAGATAAAACCATCCAATGGTTTGCTTCTGAGAATTGCCAAATCAAGGATGCCAAAGCATACTATTACGACAGATATGGTAAAGCAAACGAATATTCCTATGGACAAATCCTGGCAGGATATGATGGTAGCTATACTGACAACAAGAGAGGCTGGATAGACCTTCATTCAGGACTACCTGCCAACAATACTATCGTATATGGCTCATTTAAGGTTTATGTTCCTAACTCAGATAAGGAACAGGAAGTCTTCTTCAGAAAGTATCCTGCCATCTATTCGATGAATTTAAAAAGCAGCGGAACAACTGATGTTGAAGGGCAATATGACAATCGTCTTTATACCGTACAATTTGCCAACAACAAGAAGGCAATTGACTATATCATAGCCAAGCCGGTAGTTGATGAAAATCATAAATCCACAGACAATACGGTTTCACCTGCGTTTATCATTGCTTCAACCCAAAAGAGTAATAGCAATAAGGTAAACAGTTATCAAGATGCTATAGATTACTGCAGTAAGTATAGCGAAAGTGCAACAACCCAGAACAACAAGACGCTTCAACTTAATGGTTGGCGACTTCCTACCAGAGAAGAAATGAAGAGAATATACGAGTTGGCTAAAGATGACAAGGCGGTGGGACAGCAAGTACTGAAGGGTGCGTACTATTGGACATTAGACGGTAACAAGTCTGATTACAATAACTACAAGCAGCAAGATGGCACCTACGTGCGCTGTGTCCACGATTTGACTCTGGATGAAATTGAAGATATTGAGAATCAACAATAAAGAAGGATTGTAACATGAAAGAAATAAAATTATATATCGGAATCATAGCAGTGCTGTTAACAACCATGTTGACAGCCTGTTCCGATTCTTTGGTTGACCCAGAACATTCTACGACCAGTGAGACTGAAGAAGGTTACTATAAAGCCACCTTCAGAATAGCCATCCCCAATTTCGAAGAGAACGCTACCCGAAGCACCGTATTCCTCAACGAAGGTATCCGAAAAATAGAAGCCATGAAGCTGTTCTGCTTCGACAACAAGGGACAGTTTGTGGGATTAGGTAAAATACAGGATTTTAAACCGGTTCTTGGATTTAAAAGAGAAAATGACGGAAACTATTATGAAGTTGACGAGAATGGCAATCACACTGGAAGCATAACCCATAACCCAGCAGAAGGGGTGAACGGCGGAGGCATCAATACCAACGGAAGTACTGAGCCAAAAGAATTTTCGGCAATGATTCCGAACAACACCTCCCGCATCCATCTGGTAGCAAATACCGACAATGTTTACCAGACCATCAAAGAAGAAGATCAGTGGAAATGGGCAGGCATGCATGAGAACCTGCTCATGACTACTTTCGAGACCAATCACACAGAAGACCAGTCTGTGATTATGCGCTATTGGGGATATATCTGCAAAAAGGACCCAAAAGAGCTGAAAGAATATCTGAGAAAAGATACCCAAAAGAAAGACTATATCATTCATCTCGTAAGAGACAGGGCTAAGATTTCTGCAGAATGGAGTGCAGATGCAAAAGCCAAAAATCCCAATCTCGAAAATGATTTCAAATTGACCGTTGTCAACGGACTCTCCTACGGCACCTTGGCTCCATTCGACAGAAATCATCTGGCATTTACACCCACAACGGGTAATTCATCCTGGATATGGGATGTAGATTATGTAACGCCACCACTTGACGGTAGCAGACTGAAGGGTGACAACACCCAGATGTTTAACCCTACAGGCGTATTCGAAGATGCCAACTTGCCATCAGCACCTTCAAAGGTTCTGATGTTGCACAACGGAAAGTATTATCTGATATACCTGCAGGATGCAAGCAACAAGCCATACCATATCAAGCGAAACTATGAATACAAAATCATCATAGATAAGCTGGACGAAAGCAGGGGATATGGCAACCATGAAGATGCCTTGAAAAGTGCTCCTGTCAACAACCCTTGGATTACCATACAGCAAATCGTGCCTGGTGTTTCCAATGGCGATGAAGAGCTGAAAATTGAAGATGGAACCTATCA
>CAKPWR010000028.1 GCA_934196725.1 uncultured Prevotella sp. | reverse complement strand
GGCTTGAGGAGATTAGCCACGATAGCCTTGTAATCGCCCTTCTTGATGAGGCACATGATGCCCTTCTCGTTGTTGACGTGGCACTTGTCGCAGAGTGCCTTGCGGAAAGCAAACTTCTTGATATTCTCGAAGAATTGTTTTTCAAAGTCAGTAGTAGGAACATCGTATGGAGCATCGAGGAATGCAAACATGTTCTTGAACATGCGGCTTGCCGCACCTGAAGCAGGTACGAACTTCACAATCTTGTGACCCTCAGCCTTGTAGTCGTTCCACGCCTTCTCGTAGTCCTCTACTTCCTGAGCTGTAGGAGCCATGATACCCTTACCGATGGCAGCCGCGCCCTCGAGTTTGAGGAAAGGGAAACCATTCTTGATTTGTTCCAACTGATGTTCAATCTGCTGCTCGGAGATACCGCGAGCAGCGATTTGGTTTAGATCTTGCTGATTCATAATACCATATTTATGTTAAATTTACACTATATGTGCTACAAAGATACTAGTTTTTTCTGATAATCAGAAATATTTCCGCTTTTTTTTGTACCTTTGCATTGAAAATTTAACGAAGTAGGCGTTTTTTAACGCCGAATCGCCATTGTTTGTCAAATTTAAAATGGAATATTGCGACATGGTTAGTAAATTAGCAAAAGAGCACGACCGAAGGTCGGGGCTATCACATTACCTCTATGGGGTATCGAACCTGTTCATCAGCGGAACTGGTATAGGCGGATTATCTCCTATGATTACCGGAGACGAGATGGAAGTATTTAATTATGTCTGCATCATTGCAGGCTCATTGAGCGCTATAAGCTTTGCCTTAGCAGCGAACAATGTAATGAAGTATAACGATTAAAAACATTATATCATGGAAGGATTTGCTTTAGTAATGTGTATAGGAGCTGTTATTGGTATAAGTTTAGCTATTTGGACCTACACCAAGTCTGGCAGAAAGTGGATAGACAATTTATAATCCAAAACTATCTAATGATGGAAGGATTAATGTTTATTTTTTCGCTGGGGCTAATTATTAGCAGCAGCTTTGCAATCTGGCTCAACACAAAGTCAGGTCAGAAGTGGATAGATAATTTATAATATAAGTTATTATGGAACTAATGACATTATTCATGTTTATCATGATGGTAATAGGCGCCAGCTTCGCCATTTGGCTCAACACCAAGTCTGGCCAGAAATGGATAGATGAGCTGTAATTATGGAACTAATGACAATATTCATGGGGCTGAGTGCCGTAATTAGCGCCAGCTTTGCAATCTGGCTTAACACAAAGTCTGGTCAGAAGTGGATAGACAATTTATAATATAAGTTATTATGGAAGTATTTACTCTATTCATGTTTATCATGATGGTAATAAGCACTAGCTTTGCCATTTGGCTCAACACCAAGTCTGGCCAGAAATGGATAGACGAGTTATAACAACTCAATAACTGAATTTTCGCATGTGGTTTAAGTACGGGCTGAAGGCCCAAAAGCTCCTAGCCCAGGGCATCGCCCTGGGTATAATGGCAATAAGCAAGTCGCCCTGTAAGGGCAAAAGCTTTATGTATTGCCTGGAGTTTAAAGCTTTTGCCCTTACAGGGCGACAGGTTTGCGCCCGTAATTACCCAGGGCGATGCCCTGGGCTAGGAGTTTCTGCCCTTTCAGGGCGTGTGGAGCACACTTGCGAAAGTTCAATCAATAATATATAATCAACGGGAGGGAACGACAATGAACGAAACACCTTTTAAATTCACATCCGAAGAAAAAGAACAGACACTCCAAATCCTGGAGCGTCTGAGAACCGCTGTGGGCGACACGTTCAAGCCGGGCGATGAGCAGCATCTGCGTGAAGACATACAGCATGCCTTCATCAACCACCAGATCAAGCGCAACGTCTTCGGCATGAACCCTATACTCGCTGCCCTGCAGACAGCAGAAATCGCAGTCAACGAAATCGGTCTGAAACGAGACGGCATCATCGCCATCCTGATGCAGACCAGCGTCATCGACGGCTATCAGACCATCGAAGACATCCAGAAGAAATACGGCGACAGCGTGGCACACATCATCAGCGGACTCCTCCGCATCCACGACCTCTATAAGCGCAACCCGATCATCGAGAGCGAGAACTTCAGAAACCTGCTCATCTCCTTCTCAGAAGATATGCGCGTGATCCTCATCATGATTGCCGACCGCGTGAACGTGATGCGACAGATTCGTGATACCGAACAGAAAGAGGCTAAGCACGAGGTGAGCGAGGAAGCCAGCTACCTCTATGCCCCACTCGCCCACAAGCTGGGACTCTACAAGCTGAAGAGCGAGCTGGAAGACCTGAGCCTGAAGTATCTGGAGCACGATGCCTACTATATGATCAAGGAGAAGCTGAATGCCACCAAGGCTTCGCGCGATGCCTATATCGCCCGCTTCATCCAGCCTATCAAGGAGAAACTCGATGCTGCCGGACTGAAATATCACATGAAGGGACGCACCAAGAGCATCCACTCCATCTGGCAGAAGATGAAGAAGCAGAAGTGCGCCTTCGAGGGTGTATATGACCTCTTCGCCATCCGCATCATCATCGACGCACCAAGAGAGAAGGAATACATGCAGTGCTGGCAGACATTCGCACTCATCACAGATATGTATCAGCCGAACCCAAAACGTATGCGCGACTGGCTCAGCGTGCCTAAGAGCAACGGATACGAGAGTCTGCACACCACCGTGCTGGGACCGGAAAAGAAATGGGTGGAGGTACAGATTAGAACCGAAAGAATGGACGATATCGCCGAGCACGGACTCGCTGCCCACTGGCGCTACAAGGGCATCAAGCAGGGAGAAGGAGGCATAGACGAATGGTTAGCCAACATCCGTGCCGCACTGGAAAACAACGACGACCTGCAGCTGATGGACCAGTTTACCACCGACCTGAAGGAAGACGAAGTATACGTATTCACTCCTAAGGGCGACCTGCTGAACTTCCAGAAAGGTGCTACGGTACTCGACTTCGCCTACTACATCCACTCCCGCATCGGCAACACCTGCGTGGGCGGAAAGATCAACGGCAGAGCTGTTACCTTCCGTCAGGAACTCCATTCGGGCGACCAGGTGGAAATCCTCACCCAGAGCAACCAGAAGCCTAGAAGAGAATGGCTCAACATCGTGCAGACCTCCAAGGCAAAGGCCAAGATACGTCTCGCCCTGAAGGAAACCCAGAAGAAGGACGGACTCTACGCCAAGGAACTCCTGGAGAGAAGATTCAAGAACCGCAAGATGGAGATTGATGAGAGCACCATGGCGCGCATCATCAAGAAGATGGGATACAAGGAGACGTCAGACTTCTACAAGGAAATAGCAGAAGAAAAACTCGACGTAAACACCGTCATCGACAAATATGTAGAGGAACGGGATCACGACCTCAACCCTACCAATGTCACCAAACCAGCCGAAAGTGCAGAGAACTTTGAGTTTGAGAATCCTACCGAGGAACTCCTGAAGCAAAGCGACGACGTGCTGGTAATCGACGAGCACCTGAAAGGTATCGACTTCGAGCTGGCCCACTGCTGTCACCCTATCTACGGTGACCCAATCTTCGGATTCGTTACCATCAGCAAGGGCATCAAGGTTCACCGCATCGACTGTCCTAACGCCAAGGAACTTCGCCGCCGCTTCGGTTACCGCATCGTCAAGGCAAAATGGAGCGGAAAGGGAACATCGAAGTATGCCATCACCCTGAGAATCATCGGAAACGACGATATTGGTATCGTGAGCAACATCACGAACATCATCTCCAAAGAGGATAAGCTCGTGATGAGAGGCATCAACATCTCATCAAAGGACGGTCTGTTCTCCGGAAATGTTACGGTGATGATAGATGATGCCACCAAGACGGATGCACTCATCAAGAAGCTGGCTGCCGTAAAAGGCGTAAAGCAGGTAATGAGAATATAATCCCGCAGATGGATATATTTTCAAGTCCCACAGATTTACACAGATATCAGGAATCAAGAGATATTTATCTATAAAAGAAAAGGTTCAATTCCATTGGTTTGGAATTGAACCTTTTCTTTATAATAGACAGACACAGAAAAAAAAATCTGTGTAAATCTGTGAAATCTGTGGGATTAAGCTATCCATCTGTGAGACTTGAAAATATCCCCATCTGTGCGATTGTTATTTTGCCTTATTGATTCGCTTAATCACAGAATAAGCATCATACAAGCCCAGCTCACCAGCCTTGGAAAGATCCTGGATACCTGCCTGCTTGTTGCCACTCTTGATACGAGCCAGACCACGGTTGTAATATGCCTCAGCCAGACGTGAATCTATCCTGATGGCAATGCTGTAATCATCGATAGCCTTAGACAACTCGTTTCTGCCAGCATGCACGTTACCTCTATTATAATAGATGTAGGCATTATTGCTGTTCAGACGGATAGCATCGCTGAAATCAGCCTCGGCAGAATGGATATTCGTGATACCCTTGCCCTCAGCACGGTTAAACTCATCCATCTCAGCCTGGCAGACAGCACGCTGCCAGTAAGCCAGCGAACTCTTTTCGTCCAGAGAGAGATAATAGGTGAAATCACTGATGGCAGCCTCGAAATCACGGAGAACACTGTGAGCGATGGCCCTGCGCATCAGCAGACTCTTCTTCTGCTCGATATCCTTAGCCACACTCAATTCAGCCGACAGCTTATCTATCAATGAGAAGATCATCAACGAGCTGTTCTCGTCGAGCTGTTCCTTGGTACATACGATATAAACCTTATTGGTAGAAGCCTTAGACTGAGCAGCATTCTGTTTGCCGGAAGCACCACCACTCTGCTTAGCCTGTGCCTGAGCCAGGTGCATATTAAGCTGTTCCACCTCCTTGTCAAACGCCTGAACACCGTTCAGATTCTGCACATTAGGGAAGTAAGAGAGCTGATACATAGGCAGATAGGAAGTCTCCACCTGACGGTTCTGGATGCGTCCACGATACTCGCTCTTGTAATTGTGCTCATACTTAGGTTCATCCTCTACCACGATAGAAGCAAACTTATCCGGATCTACCTCAGAGCGCTTACGCACCTCCTTCCTGGTCTTCGCGCTCCATCTAGGCTGAATACCCAGATGCTTGTTCATCTGCGCCTTGAAGATGCGGAATTCATCCATCTCAGCCTTTGCCGTCATACCCAACCTGCGGTAACAGCTGGCACGATAGGAAAGACCCGTCCAGAAGTTAGGGAACTGGTCGATAACCGTAGAATAATCACGGATAGCCGCCTTCAGATTACCCGTCTTGTCGTGCAGGAGCGCACGGTTGAAAATAGCCATGAAGTTCTTTGGTTCCATCTTGATGACGAAGTCGAAGTCGAGGATGGCACGGTTGTCATCACCCAACTGCACACGCATCAGACCTCGGTTGTAATGAGCCAGGAAGTTGTTAGGATCCAAATCGAGCGCATTGTCATAATCGCTCATCGCTCCACGTAAATTGTTAATGTTGATACGAGCCAGTGCACGGTTGATATAACTGTTCACATTGTTAGGCTTGAAATGAAGCGACTTGGTCAAAGCCTCATCTGCCACCTTCCATTCCTTTCTAGCCAGTGCCATATAGGCACGAGTAGTCCATGCATCACCGTCATAAGGATTGATTTCCAGGCTCTTGTCTATCCATTTCTCAGCCTGCAGCGTATCTTTCTGCTTCAGATAAATCTCAGCCTTGAGGGTATAGGCATTCGCATAGTCCTTCCATTTGGCAATCAGCGAATCCAATTCCGCCTGCGCCACGTCATAATTCTTGCTCTCCATCTGGCAGAGCGCACGGTTGAACCAGTAATTGCGGTTGCGAGGCTCGATGCGGATGGCAGAATTATAATCGGTGATGGCATCCTGGAAACGGTTCTGGCGGATACGGCAGATGGCACGCAAGTCGTAAATATCGTTGATATAAGGATTGAGATTCAACGCCTCAGACGCATCACTCTCAGCTCCTACATAATCATCGAGATTAAACTTGGCGACACTGCGGTAATACCAAGGCTCATAGAGATAAGGCTTGGCACCGATAGCAAGATTAAAATACTTAATGGAAAGAACGAAGTCCTCATAATAGAGAGCACTTCTGCCCGCCGTAATCAGGCGGTCTACTCTATATTGCGCTGATGCCGACAAAGCCGTCAGCACCAGCACAAAAGTGAAAATAAACTTTTTCATCGACGAATTTTAGTACGATAGCTGCAGCGGAACTTGCCCTTGAGGATATTCTTGAGCTTTCCAGCTATCATGTTCTTACGAAGAGGAGAAACACGGTCCACGAACATGGTTCCCTCCAGATGGTCGAACTCATGCTGCATCACGCGAGCCAGATATCCCCCTACCCACTCATCGTGCTCCTGGAAATTCTCATCCAGATACTTCACATGGATGCGTGTAGGACGAACCACCTTCTCGTTGATGCCAGGAATGGAAAGACATCCTTCATCAGAAGAATCCTTCTCAGCCTCCTCATCATACTCCAGGATATGAGGGTTGATGAATACATGACGGAATCCCTTATATTCAGGAAGATCTTCACTCAATACATCGAGATCGATGACCACCAGGCGGATAGCCAGACCTATCTGAGGAGCAGCCAATCCGATACCATTGCTGGAATCAAGGGTCTCATACATATTATTAATCAGTTCCTTCAATTCAGGATAATCGGGAGTAATATCTTCAGCCACCTTTCTCAAAACGGGCTGACCATATATATAAATAGGTAAAATCATCTTCTTGACTCTAAATAATCTTGTAAAATAATGGTGGCACTGATCTCGTCCACCAATCCTTTGTTTTCTCTTCTGGTTTTCTTCTTCACCCCACCCTCTATCATGGCACGATGAGCCAGTACCGATGTAAAACGCTCATCATAATATTCGATAGGAACCTCCGGATGAGCCTTGCGCCAGCGATTGAAGAAGTTCTCCACTCGCGCCAGGTTCTCGCTAGGCTGCCCGTTGGGCTGGGTTGGCTTTCCGATGACAATACGCTCCACCTGCTCCTTCTGGATATACTGTTCCACAAAGGCGAAGAGTTCGGGTGTAGCAATAGTGACCAACCCATTGGCAATAATCTGCAATGGGTCGGTCACAGCGATACCGGTACGTTTCTTACCGTAGTCTATAGATAAAATTCGCATGAATCTACGAAAAAAAATCCTAGTCTTAATCTTCTTGTCCTGAAGCAGGAATTACTTCTTGAGAAGCAACCAAGCATCAGGATACTTGCCAGCGCGGAGCTGATTGCGGCTCTTTACAGCGCTAGACTTGTCTGCGAATGTAGCAGCAACTACACGATACATGTTACGGCCACCGTTGAAAACGATCTGAGCCTCGTAACCTGCGCTCTTCAATGTGTTAGCCAAGCCCTCTGCGTTAGCCTTGAGAGAGAAAGAACCTACTACTACGCTGTAGTTAGAGAGACCAGAACCCATGATGAGGTCAACGTTCTCCTGACGAACAGTAGCGTTGTCAACCTCAGTATTTGTTGACTCAGAAGGAGTAGTTGTCTCCAAAGGAGTAACAACTGGCTCCTGAGCAACTGGAGCCTGCTCCTGCTGCTGAGCCTTCTCGTAAGCCTTCTTATAGGCACTTTCCTTAGAAGTACCACAACTAGCCAATGCCAAAACAGCGCACATACCTGCGCACAAAACTGATAATTTCTTCATAATTTTGAAAATGTTTTTATTGATAAATTCTTTATTAATTGCTTATTCTAATGACGCAATACGCTCCATCTTGTCATCGATTTCTGCGCAATTGCACTGCGAAAATACAAAATATTTGGCAAATATGAGCATGAAAAGCGCATAAAGTTTGTTAAATCCATTGAATACAACATTTTTAACTAAAAATTAAGACAAATTCACGCGGTTTTTGGAGAAAAATTAGTATATTTGCATTTGTAAAGCTGCATCCGACATTGGAAGTTTACTTTCATATTTGTCATTTTGCAATGACTTTACAGATATAAAATCGTATAACGTTTAAAACTTAAGAATTATGAAGGCATTAGGTTACATTGGTGCATTCCTCGGCGGTGCAATCGCAGGTACAGCACTCGGTTTGATTTTTGCTCCAGAAAAGGGAGAAGATACACGCAGCAAGATTGCTGGCGCAGTAGATGATTTTTGCAAGAAGCACGACATCAAGTTGAGCCGCAAAGACGTAGACGACTTGGTAGACGATATCAAGGAAGCTGCTCCTGAGGTATAATCAAAGAGGTATCAAGTAAATATCTCATAAATATCTCAAGATGTTCTCTAACGATAAAAACGTAGAAACCATCGGGCAGCTCGTAGAGGTGCTCAAACATTACATCGGGCTTCAGTCAGAGTACATGAAGCTCGATGTTGTGGATAAAGTGGTAAGGCTGCTCACTGCCATCACCATGACAGTGGTGCTCCTGGGTCTCTTCCTCATCGCCATCATCTACCTTTCCTTTGCTGCGGCATACGGATTGGCTGGCATGATAGGAAGCACAGCCCTAGCCTTCTGCGTAGTGGCGGGTGTATACCTATTTATATTGATACTTTTCATCGTATTCCGCCACCAATGGATAGAGAGACCGCTCGTCAAGTTCCTTGCCAGCATTCTGATGCAATAACTTTTTTCATTCACCTGAAAGAGCTCAGCCCTCAAGGCGATATTTTTCTTCACTCATTCTAAATATTCAAAGAGATGATAGAACAAGATGAAATCATAGAATACAACTCGTTGAACGAAATTCGTCTACGCAAGGAATTACTACGCAAGGATATACAGGCTGACGATGCCAAGATCAAGGCTTTGTGGAAATCACTTTTCACCAAACCGGAAGCTCTATCCAAGAATGCGAGCGCCAGCAAGCGTTTCAGCAGCATGATGAAAATCGGAGCTGGAGCCTTTGACGGTGCCTTACTTGCATGGAAACTTTATCACAAGTTCAAGAGAAAAAGATAAGGCGTATTGCTGAAAAGAAAAAGCGTATTTGCCGAAAATAAAAGAAAGCACATCATTTTCTTCCTATGACAAGAGGAAAATGATGTGCTTTTTTTATGAATTGGACACAAAAAAGGGCCACCGCCGTGGCCCAACCTTGTTAACCTTAAATCTAATACTATGAAAAACACACGTGCAAATATAGAAAGAATCTATGATTCTCACAAGCTTTTCCGTGAAAAAACTCAATTCTTAAACTATATTTAACTATTTGTGTCTTAATTTCTTATTTATTTAAATGTTATTAAGTCTGTTCTGTTTGATACACAGATAGTTACATTTAGAACAGAAACCTAAATTTCAAAACTCATCTGATCATAACCGAAGACGAAACCCTGAGGCAGGCGTGAATTGGCATCATCATGGAAACCTATCTGATGAGTAACATGCGTGAGAATCGTCTTCCTGGCTCCTATCCTGCGCGAAACCCGTATGGCATCTTCTACCAGCTGATGACTGTGATGAGGCTTGTCGAATCGGAGCGCATTGATTACCAGCGTTTCTACTCCTTCCAGATACGGATATTCCTCCTCGCCCATCGTCTTCATGTCCGTGATATAGGCAAACTTGCCGAAACGATAGCCCAGGATAGGCATCTTGTCATGGAGAACACGGATAGGCATGAACTCGATATCACCTATCTGATAAGTGCGATGAGGCTCCAGGGTATGGAGCTTGAGCTTCGGCGCTCCCGGATAAAGCTGCTCTGCATCCTTAGGAAAGCAGTAAGGCATGGTATGCGGCAACGAACGGGTTACCAGCTCATCGCCATAGATATGAATATCACCAAACACGCAGAAGCCACGCAGGTCATCTATGCCTCCCACATGGTCGTAATGGATATGCGTAATCAGCACCCCATCCAACTTGCGGAACGGTTCCCTGAGCAGCTGCATTCTTATGTCCGGTCCCGCATCTATCAGAATACGGGTATTCTCCGTTTCTATCATCGCAGCACTTCTAAAGCGCTTATCCTTAGGATTCTTGCTGCGGCAAACCTCACAATCGCATCCCAAAACAGGAACACCACTCGATGTTCCTGTTCCCAATAAAGTAATCTTCATTAATAATCAAAAATTTCCTGGAAAACAAACGAATTCTTCACTCTTCGTTCTTCACTCTTCACTTCACATTCACCTCCGGATGGATATCAATGCCAAACTTCTGCTTCACATCCTTACGGATTGTTTCACAGAGATTGACGATTTCCTCACCCGTAGCTCCACCACGGTTCACCAGCACCAGCGCCTGCTTGTCATGTACGCCGGCACGTCCCAGGCTCTTGCCCTTCCATCCACACTGGTCAATCATCCAGCCGGCAGGAATCTTCTCGTGCCCAGCATCAATCGTATAATGAGGCATCCCCGGATACTGTGCAGCCAGCTCTTCATATTTTGCCTTCTCCACGATAGGATTCATGAAGAAACTGCCCGCATTGCCCTGCACCTTTGGGTCAGGCAATTTGGCATTGCGGATCTCGATGATGACATCACGAAGCTGCTGGGCTGTAGGATTTTCTATTCCCTTTGCAGCCAGGGAAGTACGGATGTTACCATAATCCAGATCCGGCACAAAGTGCTTGCTCAGGCGATAGATGACATGAGTAACCAGATACTTGTCCTTCCACTCATGCTTGAACCTGCTCTGGCGATAGCTGTACTGGCAGTCCTGATTGTCGAAAACCACCAGTTTTCCGGTAGCAATCTCCACAGCTTCCACCTTATATATAATATCCTTAGCCTCCACACCGTATGCCCCGATGTTCTGGACTGCGCTCGCTCCCACTTCGCCAGGAATGATACTGAGGTTCTCAGCACCATGATAGCCATGCTCCACAGCGTATGCCACCACGTCATCAAACACCTCGCCGCTACCGCAGCGCAGTTTTTCATCATCCAGCACCTCGATGCCCTTGATGGCAGAATGAATCACCGTACCCTCGTAATCGCCTGTAAGCAAGAGATTACTGCCACCGCCCAGGATGAGCAGAGGCTGATCAGCATCGGTAAGTCCAGCCACTATCTGCTGAGCTTCCTCTACCGATGAGTATTCCAGGAACCGCTTGCATTTCGCATCGATTCCGAAAGTATTGTGAGCCAAAAGGCTATAGTCTCGAATATCCTTCATATCCAGCTATTTCTAAAAAACAATTAATCACTAAACTGTAATCACTAAACCGTAATCACTAAACTGTAATCACTAATCACTATATTTACATATCCAGCTTGGTCAGCATCCACTTTCCTCCTATCTTCCTGAAGGTAAGCTGCGTTTCCAGTCCGTTGGCGATACCACGAATCACGAATATCTTCTGGGTGCTCTCCGTATATTTCTGTCCATAGATGATGTTGTAAATCATACCATGAGGCAGCTGTGGCGCGAAGGCCGGCCATGTCTCCGGTTCGATATCACCCGTCATCGTACTGAAATCATCATCCGGATCAGGACCGGTAAACTTCACCGGATTATGCAGATGCTCAGCCTGGAAGGCAGAATCGGTTGCAAACGAACCGTAGAACTTCAGGAAGCTGGCATTCAGGTTGGCATACATCGGCTTATAGTTGATGCTGGTCATCAGCCACTGACCGTTGATACGGTTGAAGAGGAACTGCTGAACGGTATTGGTCTTGTAGAACACCTTTTCTACCACCACATGGTCGATGGTAGTATCCTTCACCAGATTCATCTGCTTCCGGTTGTCAAAGATCAGCGTATAATAATCCTGACGCATAAAGAAATGCTCCATCTTCCAGTGGCGCTTTTCAATCTGCTTCACCACTTTTCCGTTACGATAGACAGGCAGCGGGAAATGTACACGCTGCTTCTGGAGCTTGCGATTGGCTGCAAAATTGAACAGGAAATCATCAAACAACTCGTCAGCAGCCTTAGGCATAGGAGTCTCCTCTATGAGCTTTTCGGCAGAATCCATAGCCTGCGTGTCAGCGACAACCGTATCGGCAGCTACTGAATCAACAAGAGTAGCGGGCTTCTTATCCTTGCACCCCACAGAGGTGAAACAAACGATGGTAAGCACCGCCAACATTACTGTTATAAAAGATAGTTTCTTCATAAACTTATTAAATTTCTCAAATTTTCATTGCAAAAGTACAACTTTCTTTTGAGATATTTCATATTTTAAGCAAAAAATATTATCTTTGCACTCAAAATAGACAATTTAATAAGATATGTTATTAGAAAAAATAGAAGAACTCTTGAAAGAAGTGGATTCTTTGACTGCTCAGAACGCAGAAGAAGTAGAACAGCTTCGCATCAAGTATCTCAGCAAAAAGGGTGAAATCAATGCCCTCATGGCCGACTTCCGCAATGTGCCAGGCGACCAGAAAAAAGAGGTTGGTATCAAAATCAACGAATTGAAGCAGGCTACTCTTGCCAAGATCAACGGACTCAAGGAGCAGATGGAAGAGGCTGACGCAAGCAGCGACGACATCGACCTGACCCGTACAGCTTATCCTGTGGCTTTGGGTACACGCCATCCGTTGACTGTCGTAAAGAACCAGATCATCGACATCTTCGGCCGTATGGGATTCACCCTCTATCAGGGTCCAGAGGTTGACGACGACAAGCACGTGTTCACCATGCTCAACTTTGCAGCCGATCATCCAGCCCGCGATATGCAGGACACCTTCTTCATCGAGAAGAGCAACGATGACGACGTAACCAAGAATGTGCTCCTCCGCAGCCATACCTCCAACGACGAGGCCCACTATATGGAGACCCACGAGCCACCTATCCGCGTTCTCTGCCCTGGTCGCGTATACCGCAACGAGGCTATCAGCGCGCGTGCTCACTGCTTCTTCCATCAGGTAGAAGGTCTCTATGTAGACAAGAACGTAAGCTTCACCGACCTCAAGCAGGTGCTCCTCACCTTCGCTCGCGAAATGTTCGGTGCAGATACCAAGATCCGCTTGCGTCCAAGCTACTTCCCATTCACAGAGCCTAGCGCTGAGATGGATATCTCATGCAACATCTGTGGCGGCAAGGGATGTAACTTCTGTAAGCACACAGGATGGGTAGAGATTCTGGGTTGCGGTATGGTAGACCCTCACGACCTCGAGGCTTGCGGCATCGACAGCAATGTCTATACCGGTTATGCCTTCGGTATGGGTGTAGAGCGCATCACCAACCTGAAGTATCGCGTCAGCGACCTGCGTCTCTTCTCTGAGAACGATACCCGCTTCCTGCGCGAGTTCGAATCAGCAAAGTAACGTGACACATATTATAATATAGTATATAGGTTTATATGCTAACTCATCATTAGCGTATAGACCTATTTGTTTTTTAACCTCAATACATAAAGTTATGAAGAAATTTATGGTTAATGCTGTCATAGCTGTCTCTTTAGGCACCATGACATTGAGTTCTTGCATCGGTTCTTTCGGTCTTACCAACACCGTTTTGGATTGGAACAAGCGTGCTACTGACAACAAGTTCGTCAACGAATTGATTTTCATCGTTATCAGTCCTGCATACGCAGTATGTTCTGTTGCTGACTTGTTCGTACTCAACTCTATCGAGTTCTGGACAGGCGAAAAGGTGGTTGCCGAAGTTGGCAAGACCAAGGACGTAATGGGTAAGGATGGTCGTATGTACGCCATCAAGACATTGAAGAACGGTTATGAGATTACCGACCCGGAGGGCGAGAAATCATATTTCGTATTCAACAAGAAGAAAAAGAGCTGGTCATACAGCAAGGATGGCGATATCCGTGAACTCTTCAGCTTTAATGAGGATGGCAGCATCCAGGCTTGTCTGCCAAACGGCGAGAAGATAAACGTTCCAGCCAACGAGAATGGTCTTTTCCAGGTTCGTATGGCAATGAACGATGGCTTCTACTACGCATTTAATAAGTAAACTATAGGAAAATAGATAAAGGGGTGTGCAGAAATCCAATCTACACACCCCTTCATTATTTTATATATCCTTAAACTTTAAAGAGTTAACCTAATCCTGTCACAGCTTCTGCCAGCTGCAGAAGCGCCTGCTCCAGCACGCTTCTAGGCTCTGCCACATTCAGTCGCATGAAACCTTCGCCACCGGGACCGAACATCTCACCGTCATTCAAGGCAAGATGAGCCTTGTCGATGAAAAGATCGAGAAGCTCGTCGTGCGAGAGATTCAAATCCCTACAGTTCAGCCATACCAGGAACGAAGCCTGCGGACGGAGCGGACGGACGCCCGGAATATTCGCCTTGCAGAAATCCTCTACGAAGCGGATATTATCCTCGACATACGCCAGCATCTGCCTGCGCCACTCCTCTCCCTTCCTGAAGGCAGCAACCGTAGCTATCGGAGCAAAGAGCGTAGGCTCATCCAGTTCGTTGGCAGAGAGCCAAGGATAGAACTTGCTGCGTATCTCCCCGTTAGGAATGATGGCATAACTGCTCACGATACCCGCAATGTTGAAGGTCTTGGAAGGAGCCTGGAAGGTGATGCTGATATCGCGCGCATGGTCGCTGACCGATGCAAAAGGAATATGCTTGTGACCGAAGAGAGCCATGTCGGCATGAATCTCGTCGCTGATAACCAGCAGATGATGCTCATAGCAGAAATCAGCCAGTCGCTGCAGGGTTTCCTTGTCCCAGGTAATACCTCCCGGATTATGAGGATTGCAGAGAATCAGCACCTTACACTTCTCGTCACATACCTTTTCCAGATTTACGAAATCCATCTCGTAATATCCGTCCTCACGCATCTTCAGCGGATTGAAGACCACCTCACGGCCGTTTCCCTGCGGGGTGAGACGGAAAGGATGGTAAACGGGTGGCTGGATGATGACCTTCTCATCTTCCTTGGTGAAGACGTTCACCACCAGTCCTATTCCCTTCACGATGCCTGGAATAAAGCGAATCCACTCGCGTTTCACATCCCACTGATGATGAGCCTTCACCCAATCGATGATGCTGGGCAGATAGTCTTCCGGCTCTACGGTATATCCGAAAAGCGAATGTTCCAGACGTGCCTTCAGGGCATCGGTGATGAAATCAGGGGTCTCGAAGTCCATATCCGCTACCCAGAGAGGCAGCAGATCGGTTCTCCCCCAGCGTGGCTGCAGCGCCTCGTGCTTGAGGTCACCGCTACCCGAACGGTCAATTATTTTATCAAAATCGTACTTCATATACTTTTCTACTTTGAACTTTGAACTTTGAGCTTTGAACTTTATGATTAGTGTCAGCAATTGAATTCTTCACTCTTCGTTCTTCACTCTTCACTTACCCCAACGCCTGCTTGATGTCCTCAAACAGATCGTCAACATCCTCAAGGCCGATGCTCAGTCTTACGGTAGTATCCAATACATCCATGCTCTGACGCATACGCTCCGAGAAGCCGCCAAAGATGGTGCTGGCAGGATGGATGGCAAGCGAACGGTTGTCGAAGAGATTGGTGGCACGATGTATCAGCTTCAGATGGTTCAGGAAACTGAAACACGCCTCCTTGTCCTCCAAATCGATGCAGATCATCGCTCCGGCAGTCTTGCCAAACTGCTTCTTTGCCAACTCATGGAACGGATTATCCTCCAATCCCACATAGTTCACGCGCTTGATCTGAGGGAGCGTCTGAAGCTTTCTTGCCAGCTCCAGCGCATTGCTGCTCTGCACGCGATAACGCGCATCGAGCGTCTCCAGTCCGATGGTCTGCATATAAGCCACCTGCGGAGTCATGTAGGCACCAAAGTTGAAAAGCATCTCGCCATAGAGTCGCTTGGCAAAATCGCCAAGATATGGAGTACCGTAATCGATGACCACACCACCGAGCGATGTGGCACCGCCGCTGATATACTTGGAACTGGATACCACCTCGATATCCACGCCCAGATCCTTAGCCGAGAACTGGGTGAAAGGAATGATGGTAGTATCAGCCACCAGGGGCACATTCTTCTCGTGAGCCACCTCTGAAAGTGCCTTCAGGTCGGCCACCTCCAGCTGCGGATTGGTAATGATTTCCAGGAACACGCAGCAGGTATTCTCATCGATAGCCTCGCGTACCTCTTCTATATTGGTCAGGTCGCGCAGGCGGACCTTCACTCCGAAACGGCGCAAGGTGGCAGCCAGCAGGGCATAGGTATTGCCGAAGAGATGCTTGGAGCTGACGATGTTCTTGCCCTGTGCAGCAAGCGCCATCAGCGTATTGCTGATAGCAGCCATACCCGAATTGAAGGCTGTAACATGCTGTGCCCCGGTCAGTGCCTCGATGCGGCGCTCCAGGTTGGTAACCGTAGGATTCTCCACACGCGAATAGTCCGGAGCCTTGATCTTGTCCGTAAAGGCATCCGACATGATGGCTGCGTTGTCAAATTCGTAAGCCAGCGTATTATATACCGGAACGCTCAGCGAATCGTAAGCGTCTCTGCGTTCGTATGCCACATGAATGGCCTGAGTCTGTTTCTTCATTTTCTATTAATCTCTCTTTTATTTTTTGTATTTGCTATATTCTGGCTGCAAAAGTACTAAAAAAATGCGATATAGAAATACCAAAGGTTAGGTATTTTATAATAAAAATCAACTTTCTGCGTTAAATACTACATGAAACAGAAATTTTTTATCATTATAATATGTCTGATTGCCACCCTGAAGATGATGGCACAGGAATTCACGCTGCAAGGTAGAGTCACCGATGATGACAACAACCCCGTAGAACTTGCCACGGTTTCCGTCGTAAGCCAGGGAAAGGTGGCTTTCACTTCGCTCAGGGGTGAATTCAGCATGCATCTGCATTCTGCCGACAGCGTAGCCGTCAAATTCTCGATGATTGGCTACAAGACCAAGGTGCGCGTCCTGAGAAAGCCTAGAGGAAAGCAGACCCTCCAGGTGGTGCTCCATACCGATGCCACGATGCTGGGCGACGTGAACGTGACGGGAGAAAAGATACAGTCTGACCAGACGCAGGAAATCAAGATCAAGGACATCAAGATGGCTCCTTCTGCCAACGGCAACGGCGTGGAAGGCATCATCCAGCAGCAGGCTGGCGTCAGCACCCACAGCGAACTTTCCTCGCAGTACAACGTGCGTGGCGGTGCCTTCGACGAGAACTCCGTATATATAAATAATGTGGAAGTATACCGTCCGTTCCTCGTCCGAAGCGGTCAGCAGGAAGGCCTTTCCGTCATCAACCCTTATATGGTAGACAAGATTGGCTTCTCTACCGGAGGCTACGGTGCGAAATACGGCGACAAGATGAGTTCTGCACTCGACATCACCTACAAGACGCTGAAAGCCAAGGGCAAGAAGCCTGTGGTGGAAGGAAGCCTAGCAGCCAGCCTGCTGGGTACCGATGCCTATATCGGAATAGGAACCCAGAAGCTGTCATGGCTCAACAGCGTGAGATACAAGACCACCTCCTACCTCCTCGGCTCGCTGGAGACGAAGGGAGAATACAAGCCGAATTATCTTGACTATCAGACCTATCTGAGCTATCAGCCCAACAAGCGATGGAAGATAGACTTCATAGGATATATTTCTGACAACCATTACAACTTCGAACCGTCCGACCGCGAGACATCGTTCGGAACGATGGAGAACGTGAAGAGTTTTAGAGTATACTTCGACGGTCATGAGAAAGACCGCTTCCTCACCTATTTCGGAACCCTCGGCATCACCCGCAACATCACTCAGAACACCAGTCTCTCGCTCCTGGGAAGTGCCTTCTACACCAAGGAACAGGAGAAATACGACATCCAGGGACAGTACTGGCTCGACCAGACAGAGACATCAGAGAACCTGGGCGTGGGAACCTATTTCGAGCATGCCCGCAACTACCTCTCAGCCCGCGTGATGAGCGCCAAGCTGATGCTGCGCCACAAGGTACAGAAGCACAACGTGGAGGCGGCCGTCACCCTGAAAAGGGAACATATCGAAGAGAATTCCATCGAATACGAGATGCGCGATTCTGCCGGATACAGCGTTCCCCACACCGGAAAGGACCTCTATATGATTTATTCCATGAAAGCCCGTAACGAGCTGAATGCCAACCGCATGGAGACCTACATACAGGACACCTACCGATTCTCGGGCGGTACTGCCGACAGCACCGGAAACGGGCAGACGCATTACACGCTGAACTATGGTGTGCGCATGAGTCACTGGAACTTCAACCGCGAGACGATCCTGAGTCCACGCATCTCTCTCGCCATCATTCCGGCAAACCACGAGAACACCACGCTCCGCCTGGCAGCCGGACTATACTATCAGGCACCTTTCTTCAAGGAGCTGAGAGATACGACAACCGTCAACGGAGTGACCGTAGCATCGCTCAACGAGAAGATCAAGAGCCAGCGAAGCATCCATTTCATCGCCGGTTACGACTACCGTTTCCGCATGAACGACCAGCGGTTCAAGTTCTCTGCCGAGGCTTACTACAAGGCGTTGGGCAACATCGTACCTTATTCCGTCAGCAACGTGAAGGTGGTATATTACGGTCAGAACGAGTGCAGCGGTCATGCAGCCGGACTTGATTTCAAGCTCTATGGCGAGTTCGTACCGGGCACGGATTCCTGGCTCAGCCTCTCGCTGATGGATACGAAGATGAAGCTGGGCGGCAAGAGCATCCCTCTGCCTACCGACCAGCGCTATGCGGTGAACCTCTTCTTCACCGACTACTTCCCTGGCAGCAAGAAATGGCGCATGTCGCTGAAGCTCGCCTTCGCCGACGGTTTGCCTTTCGCAGCCCCTCACAAGGAGTTGGAGACCAACAGTTTCCGTGCCACCGCCTATCGCCGTGCCGATATCGGAATGAGCTATCAGCTGCTCGACAACAGCCGTCATGAGAAGAAAACCTTCCTGAAGAATGTAACGCTGGGCGTAGACTGCCTCAACCTCTTCGGCATCGACAACGTGAACAGCTACTACTGGGTAACCGATGTCACCAACCAGCAGTATGCCGTGCCTAATTATCTGACAGGCCGCCAGCTCAATGCCCGTGTTCTTCTGGAATTTTAGAACCCGAAAGTGGAAATTTTTCACAATATTCTAAATATTTAACCGTAGATAGTTCGCTATCTGCGGTTTTTTTCGTATCTTTGCGCCCGAATTATGTGGTGACGGCCCGTTCCCCACCCCATCTATTCAGAAATACATTCTATAAAGAATAAAGAAATAATACATAATAATCAATTATGAGCAAACAAGTAGAAAAGATTAAGGAGCTGATCGCTAAGCGCGAACAGGCTCGTCTTGGCGGTGGCGAGAAGGCCATCGAGAAGCAGCATGCACGTGGCAAATATACCGCTCGTGAGCGTATCGAAATGTTGGTAGATGCCGGCAGTTTCGAGGAGTATGATATGTTCAAGTTGCATCGTTGCACTAACTTCGGCATGGAGAAGAAGCAGTACCTCGGTGATGGTGTGGTAGCGGGTAGCGCTACTATAGCCGGCCGTCTGGTTTACGTATATGCTCAGGACTTCACCGTAAATGGTGGTTCACTCTCTGAGACTATGGCACAGAAGATCTGCAAGGTAATGGATATGGCTATGACTATGGGTGCACCTGTTATCTGCATGAACGACTCAGGTGGTGCTCGTATTCAGGAAGGTATTTGCGCCCTCGCTGGTTATGGTGAGATCTTCGAGCGCAACATCCTCGCTTCTGGTGTCATCCCACAGATTTCTGCTATCATGGGCCCTTGCGCCGGTGGTGCCGTTTACTCTCCAGGTTTGACCGACTTCATCATCATGAAGGAGCAGACTTCTTACATGTTCCTGACTGGTCCTAAGGTTGTCAAGACCGTAACTGGTGAGGATATCGATGCAGAGCACCTCGGTGGTGCATCTGTTCATGCAACCAAGAGTGGTGTAACCCACTTCGCTGCTAAGACAGAGGAAGAGGCTATCGAGATGATCAAGAGCCTGCTCTCTTACATCCCTAGCAACAATACAGAAGAGGCTCCACGCGTAGAGTGCACAGACCCTATCGACCGTATGGAGGATACTCTGAACGAGATTATCCCTGAGGATCCAAACCAGGCATACGATATGTATAAGGTGATTGGCGCTGTAACTGATAACGGAGAGTTCTTCGAGGTTCAGCCTAAGTTCGCCAAGAACATCATCACCGGTTTCGCCCGCTTCAATGGTCAGAGCGTTGGTATCGTAGCCAACCAGCCATCAGCTTACGCAGGTGTACTCGATGTTAATGCCAGCCGCAAGGCAGCCCGCTTCGTCCGTTTCTGCGATGCCTTCAATATTCCTATCGTATCTCTCGTAGACGTACCAGGATTCTTGCCAGGTACAGGTCAGGAGTACAACGCTGTCATCCTCCACGGTGCACAGTTGCTCTACGCTTACGGCGAGGCTACCGTGCCAAAGATTACGATCACATTGCGTAAGAGCTATGGTGGTAGCCACATCGTGATGGGTTGCAAGCAGTTGCGTGCCGACTTGAACTTCGCTTGGCCATCTTCAGAGATTGCCGTAATGGGTGCCAGCGGTGCCGTTGCCGTTCTCTGTGGTAAGGAAGCTAAGGCTAAGAAGGAAGCTGGCGAGGATGTAAAGGCATTCCTGGCTGAGAAGGAGCAGGAGTATACTGACAAGTTTGCTAATCCATATCAGGCAGCTCAGTATGGTTACATCGATGATGTCATCGAGCCACGTAACACCCGTTTCCGCATCTGCCGTGGTTTGGCTCAGCTCGCTACCAAGCGTCAGAGCTTGCCAGCTAAGAAGCATGGCTGTATGCCAATGTAATATAGAAATGTTGAATGTTGAGTGTAGAATGTTGAGTTATATACAGACTCAACATAACAGAAGGGCGCAAGCCTAATTCAACACTCAACAATCAACACTCAAAATTAAAGTAAAAACGAATGGATAAGAATATTTATGCTGCGATTGCCATGGCACTCTATGAGTATCAGGGCAATAACGTACACGACAAGGAGCCTGGCATCATCACTATCAAGCCACGTCAGACGATGTGGAACGCCAAGTTCTTGAGTTTAACAGCTAAACCATAATGAAATAGAAATGAAAGAGTTTAAATATACAATTGACGGAAAAGAATACAAGGTTCAGATTGACGCTGTTGAGGGTAACATCGCAAGCGTGAACGTAAATGGCGAAGCTTACAAGGTTGAGATGGAACAGGAGGCTGAGCCAGAGAAGAAGAAGGTAGTGCTCGGTCAGCCAGCTGCTGCATCTGATGATGCTGAGGCTACTCCAGCTGCCAACGTTAATACAGCCAACGCTGTGAAGGCTCCTCTCCCTGGTACTATCACCAGCATCGAGGTAGCTGTTGGTCAGGAGGTAAAGGCAGGTGATACCGTTGTCGTTCTCGAGGCTATGAAGATGCAGAACAACATCGAGGCAGAGAAGGATGGCAAGGTTACAGCAATCTGCGTAAAGCCAGGTCAGGCAGTACTCGAAGAGGATGCACTCGTGGTTATCGAGTAAATCAAGAATTTGAGAATTAGAGAATTATACTTCCTGATTCGGGAATTCCTGATTCGGGAATTCATAAAGAATATAAAAAGAAGGTCGCAAGCTGAAAAATGCCTGCGACCTTTTTTTTTCATTGTTACATACTTACACCCACCCCCTCATGGAGGCAAACGATTGAGATGAATCCAGCTAAATCGATAATCATTTAAGCCCCTTTTCAATTTCATTCAAGCCTTAAAAGGATTGATTTTAAAGCTTATTTAATCGTTACGTTAGGCTTAAACAAACGTTACGTAAGCCCTGTTTCAACTTCATTTAAGTAAAGGCACATAGAAAAAGCTTGTGTGTTTGAAAGAAACAGCCACTTTTCGGCATCATTTCAAACTAATGATTATCTGACGGCAGGAATCCCCCATCAGATGTGAACGAACCCGGCAGGTCCATTCAATCTCTGACCCTTGGTTCTTACGTATTTCAAGAACTCAACGACCACGGGATTTCTGGGCTTGCCGGCTGTTACGAGATAGAGGTTGCGGGCAGGAGGAGCGGGATATCTGCCCTTGGCGATGGCATCCATCAGCTCGTCCAGGTTGTCATAGAACTTCTCGTCCTCATCCAGCTTCCCGTTTCCGTTCACGTCTATCGGAACGATGGCGATGCCCTTCGTCGGCTTGTGGGTCTTGTCGTTGTAGGCATATCCGATGTTGTTGAATCCGATGCCGTTCACGTCCTTCTGCAGGGTCTCGGCAACGCCGGGATCTCCGAAGACGCCTGTTCCCTTCAGGTCTTCCTGCTTCTTGCCCAGAAACGCAGCCCAGGTCTCGGCAGCACCGCAGGCATCACTACGGGTGTAGACATTCAGCCGGGTCTTTCCCTCCCATATCGCCTGTGCCTGCTTCCGGCTCAATCCGGTCTTCAGAAACTCCTGATAATGAGGGTTGCTGGCGTTGATGGTAGCCACCACGGCATCCTTCGCTACGGCATAAGCCAGGGCATCCTTTTCCTTCTCCTGCGGTTTCAGTTCGCGGCTCACCATCGCAATATCCACCTGGTCGGCAAGGACATCGGTGATTCCCTTCCCTGCCCCACCTGCAGAGATATCAATATCCACATCGGGATGAAGGCGGTGGAACTCGTCTGCCCACTGTATCGCCAGGGGATAAAGGGCGAAAGCACCCGACAAGGTGATGTATCCGCTGAGCACCTGACGGCCACGGGCATCACGCTTCACTTCTCCCCTGCTGCCGCAACCCGCTAGCAGTAAGGAGGTTCCTATCACTATGGTTCCTATGATTCTCTTTCTCATATCTATACCTTATTATATATATTACTAACTGGCTGCAAAGGTATAAAGATTATGCAGAAGGGACAATACCACATTCGTACCATTCTCATATACCACACATAGGGTATGAAATTACCCTACATGGGGTATTGCCTGGAAGCGAAAATCGTCGTACCTTTGCAACCGGAAACAAGAAGTAAAAAACTTCCGAAAACAAGTAGTATTAACTATGAGGATTACACCTTAATTATATATAGGGGTATGAATCATCTAAAATATAGGAGATAAGGATATGAATACAATGTTTGCTCACGAGGCTCATTCGCAGCTCGACACCAAGAACCTGAACGTGTATATCAATGGTGCACAGATTCTGAAGGATGTGAACGTTCGCATCCCAAGGAACAAGATTACCTGCATCATCGGTCCTTCAGGCTGCGGTAAGTCTACGCTTCTCCGCACCTTCAACCGATTGAACGACCGCGTGGAAGGCTTGAAGATGAACGGCGAGGTGAACCTGGGTGAGAGCAACATTCTCAAGGCGAGTAGCAGCAAGCTCTCTGAGGTGCGCCGCAACATCGGTCTTGTTCCTCAGCGTCCATGTCCTCTCCCTATGAGCATCTACGACAATGTGGCTTACGGTTGCCGCATCCACGGTATCCGCAACAGGAAGAAGCTGGACAGCATCGTGGAGCATTATCTGAAGGCTGTAGGCCTCTGGGAGGAAGTGAAGGACAGACTGAAGAGTCCGGCTTCCAAGTTGAGCGGTGGTCAGCAGCAGCGTCTCTGCCTGGCACGCAGTCTTGCCGTTGAACCGAGCTATCTGCTTGCAGATGAGAGCACTTCTGCCCTCGACCCTATCAGCAGCAAAAAGGTGGAGCAGCTCTTCACGGAACTGAAGAAGGACTACAGCATCGTGATGGTAACCCACACCCTGCGCCAGGCTCTCCGCATCGCCGACCACGTCATCTTCATGTATCTGGGTGAGGTGATCGAGGAAGGCAGCGCCGAGGAAGTTTTCCATCATCCTAAGCACGAACTGACCCAGGAGTATCTCAATGGTGCATTCAGCTAAAATGATGCATATAGTTTTTCAAGAATAACAACATAAAATTGATAAGAATATGGCACAGATTATTGTAAACGACGAAAAGCAGGAAGTGACTCTTCCTTTGACATTGGCAGAACTCATCAAGATCAACAAGGTGTTCCAGCCAGAGATGGTTACCATCCAGGTGAACGAGGACTTCGCTGAGAAGGAGGACTATGAGAAGATTCAGCTCAAGGACGGTGACCGTGTAGATTTCCTCTACTTCATGGGAGGCGGTGCTTGCTAAACGCAAGTATTCCTGCCCCACAGAACTTCACGAAGCAAACTTTTTTCTAAAGAAAGTTTACAAAAAGCACAATAAAAGACTTATTAGACAGTTAATCTATATATTAGATTACGTCGTCGTTGATGTGCATTTTTTGTATCGTTGACGCATGAAATAAGTTACAGTATTCATCCATAAAAGAAATCAGAAACAAGATGATAGATTTAACAGAAGAACAGATAGAAAGATACAGCCGCCACATCCTCCTGCAGGATGTAGGACTGGAAGGTCAGGAGAAGCTTCTCAATGCCAAGGTACTCATCGTGGGTGCCGGTGGTTTGGGCTCTCCAGTTGCCCTCTACCTCGCTGCGGCAGGCGTGGGACATATCGGTATCGTGGATGCTGACGTGGTAGACCTCAGCAACCTGCAGCGCCAGGTGATTCATCAGACCAAGGACCTGGGTACTCCAAAGGTGGAGAGCGCCAAGGAGAAGATGATTGCCATCAATCCGGACGTGGAAGTGACCACCTATCACGACTTCCTCGATTCTCACAATGCCGAGGAAATCATCAAGCCATGGGATTTCGTCATCGATGGCACAGACAACTTCCCTGCGAAGTTCCTCATCAATGATGCCTGTGTGCGCCTGGGCAAACCATTCTCTCACGGCGGCATCCTGAGATTCCAGGGCCAGACCTTTACCCACCTGCCAGGCACGGCATGTTACCGCTGCTTCTTCAAGGAACCACCTCCAGCAGGCGCTGTTCCTACCTGTAGTCAGGCGGGCGTATTGGGAGCCATCGCCGGTATGCTGGGAACCATCCAGGCTGCCGAGGCACTGAAGTACTTCCTCGGTGTGGGCGAACTGCTCACCGACCGATTGCTCACCTTCGATGCCAAGACGATGAACTTCCGCACCATCAAGGTGAAGAAGCGTGCATCCTGCGAAATCTGCGGCGACCACCCTACCATCGACCATCTCATCGACTACGAGCAGGCAGCCTGCGATTTGAAACACCACTAAGATTTAGTGATTATTTATTAGTGATTATTTTTGCTATAGCTTATGAAGATTAACGACGACGTAATCAAGGTTATTATCGAGCAAGCTAAGAAGGACGCGCCCATCGAGAGTTGCGGACTTCTGTTAGGCAAGGATGATGTGGTGACGGAAAGCTACTGGATGGAGAACATCGACCATAGCGAGGAGCATTTTGCCTTTGCTCCGAAAGACCAGTTTGCAGCTCTGAAATACGCCCGAAGCAAGGGCTTGAAGATTCTCGCCAACTGGCACAGTCACCCAGCATCGCCTTCCCGCCCTTCGCAGGAAGACCTTCGGCTGGCAAACGATCCCAACATCCGTTATGCCATCCTCTCATTGCTCGACGGAAAGATTCACCTCAATTCATTCAAGGTTCTGAATGGAGAGGTGGTGGATAAGGAAGTTCACTTCGAAAGTGAATGATGGGAATATTCAGATTCCCTTGAACAATTTTAAAACGATACAAGAACATGTACAGAATACCTTCTACATTAAATGGAGACTTGGACTATACCCAGTCACTCATCGACCAATTCAAGGCGGGCGAGATTCAGGCTGGTCAGTTGAAGTCGAACCGTGTACCTATGGGCATCTACGAGCAGCGCAAGAACCAGCACTATATGCTTCGCCTTCGCTGTGCCGGCGGTCTCGTCACCCCAGAGCAGCTTGCCAAGATAGCCTTCGTGGGTCACCAGCTCTCCACTTCGCATCTCCACGTTACCACCCGACAGGAGATCCAGATTCACAATGTTGATATCGAAGATGCCATTCCGGCTCTGAAGAAACTGGAAAAGGTGGGCATCTCCAGCGCAGGTGGCGGTGGAAACACCGTAAGAAACATGATGGTGGATGACCGGAGCGGACTCACTGCCGATGAGGAATTCGATGTCTATCCTTACGTGGAAGAACTCACCTCCCGACTCATCGCCGAGAAAGATTCGTTCACGATGCCTAGAAAATACAAGGTGGCAATAGATACCAGTGTGGCTACGGCCAACTACTCCTACATCGCCGACCTGGGTCTGCAGGCACGTATTAAGGACGGACAGCGAGGATTCAGAGTACTCATCGCCGGTAGTGCCGCCAGCAACGCCCACACCGGTTGGGAAGTATTCGACTTCCTTCCAGAGAAGGATCTCTACCGTGCAGCCAAGGCTCTGAAAAACTGGTTCCATAAATACGGAAACAGAAGAAACCGCCACAAGGCGCGCATGAGATACGTGTTCTACAAATACGGAACAGAAGAAGCCAAGCGATTGTATCTCGAAGAGTTTGAGGAACTTAAGAAAGATGGTTCAATCGATTTCGAGGCTCCGGCTTTGCCATTGGAGCATCACAAGCCGTCCTTTTCGCCTTTGAGCGAAAAGGAAGTGAAGAGCGGACTGAAGGAAGTGAAGAGTGAAGAACGAAGAGTGAAGAATTCAAATCCGTTAGGCGTTCCGTCGGATTTGCAATCCGACGGCAAGCAAGGAACAAGCAAAAACGAAATAATAGATGTTGAAGCTTTCGAAACCTGGAAGCGCCGTTACGCCCACAAGCAGACCAATGCCGAGGGCTTGAAGGAGAACCTCTGGTATGCCTACATCCCATTGCGCCACGGCAACAACTCTACGGATTTCTTCGCAGAGGTAGCCGAATATCTGGGCAACTATGGCAACGACGTAATCCGTTTCACCAAGAAAGAGCAGATTCAGGTGCGCAATATCCCAGAGGAATATCTCACCAACATCTACGCCTTCTTCAAGAAATTGGGCGTTTATCAGATAGATTACCCTGTGGTGGTTACGAATCTCACCTGCTGTACGGGAGCCGATACCTGCCGTCTCGGCATCTGTCTGCCAAAGGGCGCCATCGATGGCATTGCCAAGCAGCTTCTCAATAGCGATCTGAACCTCGATGCCATTCCGGACTTCGAGCTTCGCATGAACGGCTGCACCAACATCTGTGCGCTAGCTACCTGGGGAGACCTGGGATTCAGCGGACGTGTAGGACGTGTGGGCGATGATCCATATCCAGCCTACACCATCTGGCTTCCGGTAAAGGGCAAGCACGAAATTGACCTGCAGCAGGGTTATATCGCCGCCAAGAAGATTCCTGCATTTGTAGAGGATTATCTCCGGGATGTGATTGCCGAACAGGCAAACTATGCCGATTATTACGACTATGTGGCGAAGAGAGGCGTGAACATCGTGAAGGATCTGATTGCGAAATACAAGGAGATAGCTCCCTATTCAGAAGAGCCTGATACCTTCTTTGATTTCGGCGACGACGAGAAGTTCTCGCTCATCAAATACGGAAAAGCCGAGTGCTCAGCCGGATTGTTTGATATCATCGAAATAGACCAGGATACCATCAGAGAAAAGCGAAAGGAAGTGGAACAATTGCTTGAAAATATCCCGCAAGGCGTTCCGGCGGATTTGCAATCCGACGGCAAGCAGGCAATTTCAGGGGGATCGAAGGTTCCGGCGGATTTGCAATCCGACGGCAAGCAAGGAACAAGCAAGATAGAGAAACTTCTCCACGACATCGTCTTCTCTGAGAACCGAATGCTCCTCGTTACCCGAGGTCTCGACCCTCGCACAGACGATGACGTCTATAACGGTTTTGAAAAGGAATTCATCGCTGCCGGCATCATCCCACAGAAGTTCAAGGTGTTGACAGAAAAGGCAAGAAACAACGAATCATTGATATCAGAGAAACCGCTTATAGACGAGCTCGCCGATTTGCTGAATGATCTCTATCAGAACATGGACGATTCGCTGCAGTTCAAGCTCACAGCTGCCCAAAGTCCCACAGATAACACAGATAACACAGATTCAAAGGAAAAATCTGCGGAATCTGCGAAATCTGCGAGACAAAAGAACACAAGCGAGAAGGAACAAAAATCTGTGTCATCTGTGAAATCTGTGGGACAAAAAAACACAAGCGAGAAGGAACAAAAATCTGTGTCATCTGTGAAATCTGTGGGACAAAAAAACACAAGCGAGAAGGAACAAAAATCATCCGCGGGAGAACCAGAAGCAATCTCCCCTGATGTGAAGAAGGATTTCCGAGGCGTGATGTGCCCGATGAACTTCGTGAAGACAAAAATCGCTCTCACCCCAATGCAGAGCGGTCAGATCCTTGAGATTCTCCTCGACGACGGTGCTCCTATCGAGAACGTCCCGGGCAGCGTGAAAAACGAGGGCCATACCATCCTCTCTACCGAAAAAGTAGAGAACTACTGGAAGGTCCTCATCAAAAAGAAATAAAATTCAATCTATGTCTAAATGGACTATCTTCCCATAACGATTAAAATCGTCTCCGCCAACATACTTATCGTTGGCGGAGGGAAGGTAGCGACCCACAAGGCTCAGATTCTCGCCCGCTTCACCGACCAAGCTACGGTGGTGGCACCAGAGATTACAGATGAGCTCAAGGCACTACCCTTCCAAACAAAAGAGAAGGCTTTCGAGCCTAGCGACCTGGATGGCGTGCAACTCCTCTTCGTCTGTACGGGCGACCATGAGTTGAACCATCAGATTAAACAGCTCGCTGCCGAGCGGCATATCCTGACCAGCGTCTGCGATGATCCGGCACAATGCGACTTCATCTCGCCAGCCATCTATCGCAACGACAACCTCACCATTGCCGTGGGAAGCGATTCGAGGGATGTGAAACGAAGCATCCGAGTAAGAAACAGAATAAAAGAGTTGATAGAAAATGATACATTACAAATCGATTGACCAAAGCCAGTTCGCTGAAGGAACCGACATCAAGGAGCAGGAAAGAGTCTTCGATGATTTTCTACAAGATACACTCTTGGAAATACAAGGAAGTCATATCAACAAGACAAACAGAGCCCCTCATGAGGTTCATATCAACAGCAACCAGCCCGACGAGGAAGTTCCTTATATCTTCCTGAAAACGTGCAACCGCTGCGAGATATACTACGGCGAGGGCGAAGTACCCGATGAGGTGGCGCGCCATCTCTTCCGTGTAGTAGCAGGCTTGGAATCAGCCATAGTTGGCGAAAGAGCCGTTCAGGGACAGGTAAAGGAGGCATATTACACCGCCAAGGCGCAGCGCCCATTGACCGCCGAACTCCATCGCCTTTTCCAAAGCGCATTGCAGGTAGGCAAGCGGGTTAGAAACGAGACCGAGATTTCGCACGGTGCCGTATCCCATAGCCTCGCAGCCCTGGAGATTATTGAGGAAACAATCAATAAGAAATCTCAGAAAGAAAAGATCAGTGGCATTGATTCTTTCGGGAATCTTGACTTAAGGGATGCAAGAATCACGATTATCGGCGTCAACAAATTGACCAGCGACATCCTGAAGTTCCTCCAGAACAAGGGAGCCAAGATGGTGTTCCTCGCCAACCGCAGTCAGATCAAGGCACATTACCTTGCCGATCCGCTCGGCATCAAGGTATATACGCTGGATGAGAAGCAGGAGTTCCTGGCACAGACGGATATCCTCATCAGTGCCACCTCAGCCCCTCATCTCATCATCCACAAGGAAGACATCCCCGAGCAGAAGCGCCTGCTCGCCATCGACCTCGCCTTCCCCCGCGACATCGATTCCCGCCTCAGCGAACTCCCCCACGTACAGCTCTACAACATCAGAGACGTGGAGAAGAAGGTGCGTGAGAACATCGAAGTGAGAGGAGCCGAAGTAGAAAAAGCCGAAGCCATCATCGAAGAAGAGATTCAGGAGATGCAGGAGGCTTTGGAAAGGAGAAAGAAATTTTTGGAAGTGAATATAGTATATAGCGTCTGATAGTTAGAAAGCAAGACGGGACCAACACGCCCTGAAAAGCAAGACGGGACCAGCACGCCCTGAAAGGGCAGAAGCTCCTAGCCCAGGGCAACGCCCTGGGTTAAATTATCGCAATAGCAATGCGCCCTGTAAGGGCAAAAGCTTTAAAACATATTGCGAATATAAAGGCTTTTATCCTTTCAGGCGTGTGGAGATTACTTCCAAAAAATCAGTAAAAGTTTTAGTTATTCATTGATTATTTAACCGACATTTTTAAAGATGAATAAAAAGATTAGAGTCATTGCAAGAGGCAGTCGTCTCTCCCGACTGCAAGTAGAGGAGGTTTTCAAGAACTTCCCGGAACTCGCCTACGAGATCAAATACCTGGAATCTTACGGCGACAAGAACCAGCAGATTTCACTCCTGAACGGTGAAGCACCTGCTGATATCTTTACGAGAGAACTTGACGATGCCATCCGCCAAGGAGATGCCGACATCGCCATCCATTCGGCGAAAGACCTGCCCTATCCTCTGCCTGAGGACATCGAGGTCATCGCCCTCTTCCCTGCTTTCGACACCACCGATTCGCTCGTAAGCAGAGACCACAAGAAACTGGCAGAACTCCCTGCCGGCAGTATCATCGGAACCAGCAGTCCACTCCGCAAGAAAGGTTTAAACGAATTACGTCCCGACCTGAGCATCAAAGGCATACGTGGCTGCATTGAAGAAAGGGTTCAGCAGGTGAAAGATGGCAAATACGATGCTGCCATCGTTGCCACCTGTGCCCTGAAGCGCCTCGGCATGGAGGATGAAATCGCCGAAGTGCTCCCTTTCCCAACCCACCCTCTTCAGGGCTTCCTCGCTATCACCGCTTTGAAAGAAAGCGCTACGAAAGAAAACATTGCGAAAGAAACCATTGCAGCAAGAAGCACAGGGGGAACGAAGGTTCCGGCGGATTTGCAATCCGACGGCAAGCAAGCTCTCAGCAGCCAAGCCATCAGCAGCCAAGCCTTGAAACAGGCATTTGCATCCAAAAGCATTCTCGATAAGCAAGGCTCCGTATCCCTCGTAGGCTTCGGTCCCGGTGACCCAGACCTCCTTACCATCAAGGCAGCAAAAGCCATCGATGCCGCCGACATCATCTTCTACGATGACCTCATCGACGATTCCTATCTGGCAGATAAGAAAGCCGAGAAGATCTACGTGGGCAAGCGTGCCGGCTATCATCACAAGGAGCAGGCAGAAATCAACCGTCTCCTCCTCGAAGCAGCACGAGAGGGCAAGAACGTGGTTCGTCTGAAAGGTGGCGACCCGATGATCTTCGCCCACGGCAGCGAGGAAATCGAGTACCTGGAGAGTAATCTGATAAAAGTGAATGTCATCCCTGGCATCACCACAGCCTCAGCCCTTGCCGCATCCCAGAAAATCAGTCTCACCCATCGTGACTTCTCATCAAGCGTAGCCCTGGTCAGCGGTCATACTCCGCAACCCGTAATTCCCGATGCAGAAACCCTGGTATATTATATGGGTGCCAAACAGCTGCAGACCATCGCTACCCAGCTCATCGACAAGGAAGGCTGGGCATTCAATACCCCTGTGCTCCTCACCTACAACGTGAGCCGTCCAGACGAACAGACCTTCGAGACCACCCTCTGGAATCTGAGGAACGGAGAGATGCAGAATCTCCCTACTCCATTGATCGCCCTCATCGGCTACGTGGCAGGATTGAAGCATCATCAGGCATCGGATATCAAGCCAACCCTCTATACTGGTACTCTTCCTGCCATAGAGAAGCGCAAGGCAGATTACACCTATACGCCGCTGATAGAGATTAGTTATCACCCAAGTTATTTTACGAAAATCCTCGAAGATAATTATTGTGAGCATTACGATGGAAAAAGTTTTACCGAGTATTGTGAGTGGGATGAAAGTCAAGCTTTATATTATATCTTTACAAGCCAATATGGCGTTCAAGCAACACTTGACTACTACGATTTGATATTCAAAGAGCAAGAAGAGCATGTGTTTATCTCCATTGGTGACACTACAACAGAGGCTTTACATAAGGCTGGCGTCAAAGATGTTATACAGGTAGAGCAAGACAATCGCTATGGGGTGATAGAATGGTTCAAAAAAGAGAAAGAAAGACTTGATGCTGCAAGACCACAATACGAGCATTCTTATGAATTGTTTGAAAAGATGGATTTAGATAATTATGATCACGAGTTAGCAGACTTCGTATATCGGTATGAAAATAGATTAGTTTTCTATCCTCATTCATCCCTATCACCAGAAGATATTCCTTTGGCTTTGCAGGAATTAGGTTTCAACGTGCTAAGCGCCGTTGTTTACAACAATGAACTCCCGAAGAATCCGCGCCGTGTGAATCTCAACCATTTCAAGCGCATTGTCTTCACATCGCCTTCTACCATCGACAACTTCATCAAGTTGTATGGCAAGTTGCCTGAGAACACCGAGTTCATCACCCGTGGTCCTATCACCCAGAAACATCTGGAAGAAGTGATGAAAGTGAAGAACGAAGAGTAAAAAGTGAAGAATTCAAGTGTTAGAAGGGCGCAAGCCTAATTCAACATTCAACATTCAACATTAAATAAAACCCGACATAGATATGAAAAGATTTAGAGAATTACGTAAAGACCAGGCTACTCGCGATAAGTATGCCGACGTATCATTGAGTGCCGCAGACTTCATTTACCCTTACTTCGTAGTAGAGGGCGAGAACCAGAAGGAAGAGATTTCCACCATGCCAGGCATCTATCGCTTCAGCATCGATACCCTTCTGAAGGACATCGAGGAGATCAAGAACCTCGGCATCAACAAGGTGCTCCTCTTCGGAGTGATTCCTGATGAGCAGAAGGATGAGCGAGGCAGCGCAGCCTATGCCGACGATGCCCTCATCGCCCGTGCCGTGAAAGCCATCAAGGCAGAGTTTGGCAAGGATATCATCGTCTTCACCGACGTCTGCCTCTGCGAATACACCAGCCATGGTCATTGCGGACTCCTGCATCACCACGATGTGGATAACGACTCCACCCTCCCATTGCTCGCCGAAGAAGCCTACGTTCATGCCAAGGCAGGCGCCGACTTCGTGGCACCATCTGCCATGATGGACGGACAGGTGGAAGCCATCAAGAACCGTCTTCGCGAAGGTGGACTCGACAAGCAGTGCAAGGTATTGGCATATTCTGCGAAATACGCCTCAGCCTTCTATGGCCCATTCCGAGATGCAGCCGATTCAGCCCCAAGTTTCGGAGATAGAAAGAGCTACCAGATGGACTTCCGCACCCACGACCAGGGTCTCGATGAGATTGCAGCCGATATAGAGGAAGGAGCCGACTGGACGATGGTGAAGCCAGCGATGCCATATCTCGACATGATAGCCCGCGGTGTAGAGAAGTTCCCTAACATCCCGATGGTAGCCTATCAGGTAAGCGGCGAATACTCAATGCTAAAGGCAGCCGCCAAGCTCGGTTATCTCGATGAGAGCCGTGTAGCATTCGAGAGCCTCATCGCCATCAAGCGTGCCGGCGCCCAGTACATCATCACCTATTATGCCAAGGAGCTCATCGAAAAGGCAGCAGATTGGAACCTTAAAATAGGATAAAAGAAAAGAGGAAAAGAGGAAAAGAAGGGAAAAAGAGGAAAAGGAAGGAAAAGAGGAAGAGGAAAGAAAGAAGAAAAAAAGGAAGAAAGGAAAAAGAGGAAGAAAGGAAAAAGAGGAAGAAGGAAAAAGGAAGAAAGAAGAAGAACCAAGTCCCCCTCTCGCCCCCGTTCCCAGCGATTCCATCGCTGGTCCCCCCTCCTGGTCCCCCTCCTAAAAAAGAACCAAGAACATGAAAGAAAGAAAAAACTCAGCCGCCGCTTTCGAGCAGGCAAAACAGATAATTCCTGGTGGAGTTAACTCGCCAGTAAGAGCCCTGAAGAGCGTAGGAACCACCCCGCTCTTCGTCCGTGACGCCAAGGGTCCATACATCTACGATATTGATGACAACAAGTTTATCGATTTCTGCATGTCATGGGGCGTCTTCATTTTAGGTCATAACAACGACAAGGTGAGCAAGGCAGCATCCGATGCCATCTTCCACGGAAGCAGCTTCGGCATCCCTACCCTCGCCGAAACCACCCTTGCCGAGAAGGTAAGAGAATCCTTCCCGTCGATGGAGCGCCTTCGCTTCGTCAACAGCGGAACCGAGGCTACCATGTCAGCCATCCGTGTGGCTCGTGGCTTCACCGGTCGCGACATCCTCGTTAAGTTCGAGGGCTGCTATCATGGTCATGCCGACCATCTTCTGGTAAGTGCCGGATCTGCCGTAGCCAAGCTCAACAATGCATCATCTGCCGGAGTACCAGCCGGTTTCACCCAATATACCGTGGTACTGCCCTACAATGATACCGAGGCTTTGGAGAAGTATTTCGCCGAGAATGGCGACAAGGTGGCAGCGCTCATCATCGAACCGGTAGCCTGCAACATGGGTGTGGTTCCTCCAACCCGAGAGTTTATCGAGGCAACCCGCAAGGTAACCCAGGAGCATGGTGCCATCCTGATCTTCGATGAAGTCATCACCGGTTTCCGTCTCTCTTATGGCGGTGCCCAGAAGCGATTCGGCATCACTCCTGATATGACCACCGTAGGAAAGATAGTAGGTGGCGGATTCCCTGCCGCAGCCTTCGGAGGTAGAGCCGATATCATGAGTGTTCTGGCTCCAGAAGGCCCGGTTTATCAGGCAGGCACCCTGAGCGGCAACCCGGTAGCAATGGCAGCAGGCTATGAAACCTTGAAGCTGTTGGGCGAACCGGGCGTTTACGAACTCCTCGAAGAGCGCAGCAACCGCTTCCTCTCCCGTCTTGAGAAGATAGTAGAAGGCAAGGGCATCCA
>CAKPWR010000027.1 GCA_934196725.1 uncultured Prevotella sp. | reverse complement strand
AATTAAGTATTAATAGTCCGGAGTCTCAATATATAGAGGGTTACCTCTTCTGAGATTTTATCCGGACACTAGTGATCGAGGAAATAAACCGAGGAAATTGCGCCCAGATTTTTGGTGACCTTTTCCAATTGCTCGATCGCAACGAATATGGTTTTTCTGATTATCCTATCGTTGCAGATAAGGATATGCAGAAATATCTTAAAAAGAAATTTGAAGGATGGGAGATTACGAATAAAGACAAAATCAATCAGCTCTATGGCGAAGCCAATATGGTAAGCCTCATCATGAAGGGAGAGCGCCTTGTTCTGCCTTCAAACCTCTATATTTGGGCTACAATGAACACCAGCGACCAGAGCCTCTTCCCTATCGACTCAGCCTTTAAACGCCGCTGGGATTGGAAGTATGTGCCAATTCGTGAAGGCCGTGACAAAGAAACCAACGCTAAACTCAACTGGTATATCAACACGGGTGATAAGCAGTATGACTGGTGGTCATTCATTAGCCAGGTTAATAAGTTGATTGGTTCACTTACTAATTCAGAAGACAAGAAACTCGGCTATTTCTTCTGCAAGGCAAAAGATGGAGAAATCGATGCCGACTTGTTCGTAAGCAAGGTTATCTTCTATCTCTGGAACGATGTGTTCAAAGACTATGGTTTCGATGATAAGGACTTTCAGGATGAAGAAGGTAAAATTCTGTCTTTTGACCGATTCTATGAGGATAAGAACGGCAAGACTAACGTTGATATAGCCAACGTTGAGCAGTTCTTGGAGAATTTGGGAGTGGAGGAATACTATTCTGATGAAAGAGAGGAAGAGGATTCAGAAGATTCATACGAAAAAGAATCTAATTGGGACCTTAACAATAACAACAATAGCTATTCAACTTCATATGATTACACCAAATATCGAGTTAACGGAAGTAGCGAACTTCTAGGGAAAGGAAAAATGGCTCTTGCTGTAATGGAATATCTGGTTAATGATAAGAAAGAAACATATTCTGAAATATTATCAGATATATCAAGGATTATCAATTCAAAGACAGATCGAATTGTTATTAAAGTTGAGGACTATCCTCAATGGAAAGAGAAATATAAAAATGACAAAGGTAAACGTTGGTACGACGATTATCCTTTAACGACAATAGACAACGTCAAATTTTATTTTACAACACAATGGGGCAAAGGAAACATCCAAGCTATTCTTCATTTAGCGAGAACAAAAGGATGTACTGTTGAATCCGTAAAATAACATAATATGAGAATCCTCATAGAAGAACATCAGTATCAGGCTGAACAGATTAAGGATGTCCTGCACGGTATCGACGCCATGCAGGACATCGATGGCAACGTCAGCGTCAACTATGTTGGGTATTACTACAATACTCAACTAAACGATTGCGTCTTTATTTTGCCAAAGGTACTGCTTGAAGATACACCAGAAGGCGAAAGAGTTTTTGGCAAATATGCTCCAGAAACCATCGTCAACCTGAACCAGAACAACCCACTCTCTCAACAGGAGAAAGACTTCATCTATGAGTTCTCTGTCTGGATTTACCGCACCATCGAGGTTTACAACAATACCACCAGAAACGGCATTGTCTATCACCAGAAAATAGCGTGCCTCGGTAAAAGTAACAGACAAATCAACAACACATTCCTCGATATTCTGCTGGCTCTCATCGACTTCAACAAGCATAACCAGGATTTCATCTTCTTCATCCTGAAGAACATCCATTCCGGTTACAACCGCATTCATTGGTCAAAGACCATAGCCACCACGAGTGCCATCATCAGCAAAAACAGCCCTGTTTATACCCATCCTGTCAACAGGAAAAAGCAGATTAATTTTGATGAAGAACTCTTGATTATCTTCTATTCCATCCTGAATTATATCAGCGAAAGATACGGCTTCGCCAATCATATCAACTGCAATTTCCAGCTGATAACAGGCTATCGTTTCAAGACCTATCTGGATGGATTAGGGAAGACTAGGCTGCTCCAGATTAAGTATAAATACTTCTCAGACAAGGCATTACGCCTCTGGCAACTATGCTACGATTTCTTTGATAATGCCAAGCGCATGAACATCCAGAAGGAACGCAAAGAGTATCTTCTGGTTAAGAGTTTCAATATCGTTTTCGAGGCTATTATTGATGAACTTCTCGGCGAGAAGAACATTCCTGCCGGACTGAAAGAACAGGCCGATGGCAAACGCATAGACCATCTGTACAGCTACCAGAACCTGATTACAACAAGAAATCAGGAGCCAGTTTATTACATCGGCGACAGCAAGTATTACAAGTTAGGTCATTCCATCGGCAAAGAATCTGTGTATAAGCAGTTTACGTACGCCAGAAACATCATCCAGTGGAACCTGAACCTCTTTATGAACGACGATAAGGACGATGAAGAACTGCAATACGACAAGCGTAACTTTGGCAACGTACCCAAGCTTCGCGATGACCTGACGGAAGGCTACAACATCATTCCGAACTTCTTCATCAGCGCAAAGATGGCAGAGAATCTCTCTTTCTCAGACCAGATTTCGTCAACCGACAGGGAAAAGAAGTGCTTCAACACCCAGCATTTCAACGACCGCCTGTTCGACCGCGACACCCTTCTCGTCTTCCACTACGATGTCAACTTCCTCTATGTAGTATCTCTGTATGCCCGTCATAACGAGCACCAGAAATTCGCCTGGAAAAACCGGGTTCGCAAGATGTTCCGTGATGAAATCCAGAAGATGCTGGACGAAAGATACGACTTCTATCGCCTCACGCCGAAAGAAGATACACAAGTAGAAGAATTCGTCAGCCGGAATTTCAGAAAGCTTATCGGCAAGATATTCTCGCCAACGAAAGACAATGATTATCTGATACTTGCGTTTGAGAAAGAAGACTCTGATGAGGAGCAGAAAGAAGCTATCATAAACGATGTAAAGGAGAAATTCTATATAGAGGGATTTGCCTTAGCGGATAATGAAGAGAAAAATTAGCAGGTACGCAAGTCCTTCAGGCGTCAGGGAGATACGCAACTCCGTTAGGCGTTCCTGCGGATTTGAAATCCGCAGACAAAAAAGGCTCGACCACTTTAATGCGGATTTGCAATCCGCCTCAAGCGAGAATGCAATAACTCTGGAGATATGAAAAGCCTACGGCTGCGGATTGCAAATCCGCAAAGAAATAGGTCGAACCTTTTTAAACGTCGAATTGCAAATCCGACGAAACGCCTAGCGGGCTTGAGTTCATTATGACGCCTAGCGGGCTATTATAAGATACCTTCCACAACATCGATATCTGCTGCAGCCCAGTCGAGCCCTTTCAGCTCTCCTTTGCTGCACCACCTGCTATCAGCATGCTCCCTTCTCTTGAATCCATCAGCCTCAGCTTTTGGAGTACACAGATAAGCAGTCATCGTTATTGAGAAATCGGGATACTCGTGATTCACGGTCACTAGCTCCTCTCCTACTTCTACAGGATACTCCATTTCCTCCATCAACTCACGAGCCAACGCCTGTTGAGGAGTTTCACCTGGTTCTATCTTGCCACCAGGGAACTCCCATTTATAGCTGGTATATTCAAACTTCGTCTTGCCTTTCTGCATGCAGAGGAACTTACCATCATGGCAAACTACGGCTGCTACTACATTATAATGTTCCATTGTCTTATCTTCTTAAAATATCATTTACTCCATCCACTGGAAATCCTCCTGCAATTCCTGCGGCAACGGATTGTCCATGTGAATATCATACAATATGGAACCATTCGTCGTTGCATCCTTTCTCGGATTCTCCAAATGACCAGTTCCGATATAGGTATATGGCAGAGTAATACCATTCTCGGCACTCACCTTTCTCACAAATACCAATACCCTTTTAGCTGCTCGCTGCAAAGCCTCATCCTTAGCAGAGATACGGGCAATACTTTCCCACTGGAAAACATCCGGAGCCAAGAACTTATCATTATATTTCAGATGATCATCCAGGGAAGCATCCTTCTTCAAACCTGCAAAGACATACATATTGCCGTTTTTATAGTATGTGCCATACTGATTGTGCTTCGGATTCTCCAGTATCTTCAAAAGCACCTGGTCCTGGCGATAATCCTGCCATAACAGGAAATCCTCAGCCTCATCAGCATATCTTGCCTCATATTGCGTCAAACCATAGTTAAGCAAATCTTGCAGATATGCCTCATATTCCTGTTCTCTTTCGCCACACAATTGCACTTCACCCTCTTCTATTTTCACCGCATTTCCATCTTCCAGGAATCGCAAAGCGTGCTCCAGTTGCTCATGCTTGAAACCCGGAATCTCCTCCTGGACATTGGCTTCTATATGAGATAACGAAGTCTCTCCATCAAGTAAATTCTTGATTATCAAATACTCATGTTCTCTTACCAAAGGCAAAAGACTTGAAAGATAGTTGATGCAAGCAATCTGCTCTTCTGAGAATACCGGCAAACCCTCTTCTTCAATACCCTTCAAGAAGCCATAATAAGAATTAGTTTTCTTGGAGCCAATCTTTATCTTCATGAATTTCAAGAGATTAGGAGCATAATCACTATTCATATAATCAATGTGAGATGGATAAGACGGAGTCTTCAGATATGCCTTGAAATTCTGATAATCCATCTTCAGATAGTTGATGCGATTGAAATTCTCACTCTCTATCTTGTCAATGATTTCTTCCTTAGAAAGGTCATCGATGTGTATCTCAACGCCATAATTATCCAAGCCCAAGCTCTTGAAATCATTCCTTACCATAAACTTCAAGAGTTTCTTCTCCAAGATGGAATTTCGGGAAAGACTACCAAGCGCCAAGGCTATATGAACGCTACGCTTATAGCTGTTGCCAATGAAATCGAGTATCGTAACATAAGGCTTGTTGGCATACTTACGAAGACCTCGACCCAATTGCTGTAAGAAGATGGTACTCGATTCCGTAGGACGCAGAAAGAGTACCATGTTGACACCAGGAATATCCACACCTTCGTTCAGAATATCTACAGCAAACAAGATTTCCAAATCCCGGTTTTCATCCTGCAAATCATTATAAGCACGAATACGTTCACCCGTTTTGTTCTTACCACTCAAGAAAGCTGTATGGTAATAATCACCCAGATTATCAGCCATCATTCTGGCATGCTGGATGTTTCTACAGAAAGCCAGAGCCTTCAGTTTCTGTCCATCCATACGATGCTTCTCTATCTGCTGATGGATAAACTCGCAGTTTTCAGGTGTAGAAATTTGCGAAATCAAACGGCGTTCGCCCGATGCTGTCAAACCATAATCAACCAGTTCATCACGAATACCATAATAGTGGAAAGGCACAATCAGATTATTGATAATGGCATCGCGAAGTCGCAACTCGTATGGGATATTATTGCCGAATATCTCTACTACATCCTGATTATCCATACGGTTTTCTGTAGCTGTTAAGCCTAACAAAAACTCCGGTTCAAAGTAGTCGATAATTTTCCGATAACTGTCTGCTACAGCATGATGACACTCATCGATGATGATATAATCGAATTCCTTCTTATCAAAGAGTTCGAGCGAACGACACATTGACACATTGGTAGAAAACAGGAAGTCTTCTCCTGTTTCCTTTGCCTCAGAGTTATACAATCCGCAGGTTTTGGAACCACCAAAGACCTTTTGGAATGTCTCCAGGGATTTCTTCAGGATAGAACCCTCATGTACAATGTAGAGCAATCTGTCCGGGTTGAAATTGAGCGCATCGAATGCTGCCAGATATGTCTTTCCTGAACCTGTAGCAGATATCACCAAAGCCCTCTCCTGTCCGATGGCACGGTAACGATTCAATTCACGAAGCGCTTTGCGCTGCATATAATTAGGCTTGATGTCGGAATTCGCCATATCGTAATCCATATCCCAACGCTCTATCGCAAAACTGAGTTTTGTAGAATAATCCTTGATTCTATCCTGTGACAGTTCATAAGTCTGGTTCCAAAGGTTTTCAAACTCATTCATTGCATCAAGATAGGCCTCGGTATCACGATCGCAGTTTACAACCAAATCCCACTCTATGTTTTTCAACAAAGCATAGCGGGTGATATTAGAAGAACCAACAACCATCTCGATTCCATCTTCCATCTCGAAGAGATAGCCCTTTGAGTGGAATCCATTGGTTGAATAGTTTTTCTCATCGTGGAAACATTCATCGTCCAGATGGCACTCAAAATTGGGATATCGAGTAAGGCTCATGAAAAAGTTCAACGATTCTACGTCAGTAAAATTCTGATAGGTAGAAGTGATGATTCTTCCTTCGGCTCCACGTTCTACAGCAGCACTAATGTCTTTAGCCAAGAGTACCAGGCCAGCTTTCTTGATAAAGCTGACTGAAAAAGCAAATGACTTGCAGCGGCGCAAGTTCATTTGAATGGTAGACAGGAAGGTTGTCTCTGTATAATTGGTCAAGAATCTCGATTCCATAAGCCTTGCATTTCTTTAATTGCATGCAAAAGTACAAAAAAGAATCCATGCACGTTCCTTTTTCTTATATTTTCTTACATATTATGTTCATTTTTCTAGAATTTCAATCAACATCTTCCTTCTTACAATGCAAGAAGCCTACTTCTTTCCATAATATTAAAAGACAACATATGTTTTATATATACATGGAAAAGTTTTTCTATATTAATGCCACATTTGCCACACTGCACATCAACTATCTGATTTACAGAAAATAAAGCGTGGCAATAAGAGCATTTTTTATTGCCATTTATTGCCACCTAATACCACGTGCGCGAACACAAAAGCTTTTCTAACATACTAGAGAAGCTATTTTCCTGCAAAATCAGAGAAAAAGACTTGCAAAATTAAGGAAAAACCAACTCATAATTGGTACTTCTTCCACCCTCACCTGTTGGTTTTAAGATGCCTTTGGCTATCAAATCCTTGATATCACGATTGGCGGTATCTTGCGAACAATGATTTATCTTATACCATTTGGAGGAATTCAACTTCCCTTCTAAACCATCGAAAAGCATGTTTAGAACCTTACGCTGACGCTCATTGATGGAAACAGAGCGATGCGCATCCCAAAATCTGGTCTTGCGCAATACTCCTTCTGTTTTCGCAAAAGCGGCTTCCAACGCTAACTTCAATGTCTGTAAAAACCATTGAATCCAAGGCGTCACATCAAGACCACCCTTCTGTGCCTGCTCCAGATATTGATAATAATCTTTACGATGATTCAGAATTTCAGAAGAAAGACTGTAATATCGCTGGGAGGTCTGATCGGCACGGGATAACAACAACTCTGTCAACGTTCTGCAAATACGACCGTTGCCATCATCAAATGGATGAATCGTGACAAACCAAAGATGCATCACGGCTGTCTTCACCAATGGATCGAGCGCATTCTCGGAATCAAACCAGTGAAGAAAATCAGACATCATACTTGGAACTTCCTTGCTTGCCGGAGCTTCATAATGTATCTTCTCATGACCTAATGGTCCTGAAACCACCTGCATTGTCTCTTCACCCTGACGCCAATCGCCCACCAGGATTTTATGGATGCCACTTCTTCCCATAGGAAACAGAGCAGCATGCCAGGAGAACAAATGCTCGGCATCCAACGGCATATCATAATGCTGCACAGCATCTATCATGACCTGTACCACTCCTTCAGTATAATGATCGGAATTTTTCAAGCCTTCATACTCCAGACCTAATTGTCGGGCTACAGACGAGCGAACACTGTCTCTATTCAATTCCTCACCTTCAATTTTTGCAGAGTGTACGATTTCCTGAGTCATAGACTCCAACATAGACAGGTTCTGTTCTTCAAAACCGAACATAGAAACCCTACCCAGCAATTTCCCTCTCAGCAGATTGATTTCTGCCAAGATATTGCTGAAACTGGTATCATCCCATTGCATGTGGGGCCAGCCTTCTTGTTGCCATATATATTTTGTTCCTCTCATCATTGCCACGGTTTTAATCTTTCACTCTAAATGTACTTGCAAAAATAGACATTTTTATCGAATACTGCAAGTTTTGCGGAGATTATTTGGCTTATTCTCCGCAAATTTGCGGAGAATAGCAACAATAAGATAAGAAAGAAAGGATTGGAATAGATTATGCATCTATAAATTAGGAACCCTAAAAGGAGTGTCTACTATTCCAGTTTGGTTTAATTAAGTATTGTCTACCTTTTTAGTATATAAAGTAAAAAAGTGACTATTAATTCAGGAAAAGTCACGCTGTATATTACCAAGAAAATAAACCGCGCATGCGAAATGTGCCCCGAAGCCTTGCCCAACTTTGCCCGAAGCCTTGGGCAAAGTTGCCCGACGGCCTCGGTCACATCTGTTCATCGTTTCGGTCATGCTTACTCATGTACATGGGCACGGGTACTCATGTACATGGGTATGAATGCTCATGAACGTGGGTAGATTTTTATATGTGGTTTAACGATTTTAGTTGACCACTTTTAGTTTTATTTGTAAGACGAGTTGACTCGGTTAAAACTTATTTATAATTCACGTTGACTTTCCTGAAAAGATGCAAAATAAATATTTGCGTTTATGCTTGGCTATTTCAGATTTTCTTCGTAACTTAGCAGCGCAAAACGTAAAGCATGTAAGAATATGGCAAAAATAGTTAATTTCTATCCTGTAGGAATACAGACATTCTCGAATATCCGAGAGGGTAAATATCTCTATATAGATAAGACCGGATACATCGTTGATTTTCGAGAGAAAAAGATGAAGTACGTTTTTCTGAGTCGTCCAAGACGATTCGGAAAGTCGCTTTTTGCCTCTACCCTCCAAGCCTATTTCGAGGGAAGAAAGGAACTATTCGAGGGATTGGCTATTGCTGATTATGAGAAGGAATGGGTAAAGCATCCTGTGCTCCATTTCGATTTGAGCGGTGCCAAGCACTTTGATGCAGATGCCTTGAACAGTTATCTGAATCTACAGCTTTTGCCATACGAGAAACTTTATGGTAAAGGAGAAGGAGAAATTTATCCTAACGAAAGGCTGGATGGTATCGTAAAGCGTGCTTATGAGCAAACGGGCGAAAAGGCTGTTGTCATCATCGACGAATACGATGCCCCATTGCTGGATGTGGTACATGAAAAGGAAAACCTGCAGCCGCTCCGCCGCATCATACAGAATTTCTACAGTCCTCTGAAAAAGCTTGATCCATACTTGGAGTTCACCTTCATCACGGGTATCACGAAATTTTCCCAGCTCAGCATCTTCAGCGAACTCAATAATCTCGACAACATCAGCATGTTCGACCAGTACTCTGCTATCTGCGGCATCAGCAAGACAGAACTTACCACGCTGATGAAACCAGATATAGAGGCATTGGGAGAAGACCTTGGCATGACGTATGAGGAATGTTTGGCGGAGCTGACAAGATTCTATGACGGTTATCATTTCAGCAAGAAATCAGAAGATGTCTTCAACCCGTTCAGTCTGGTAAAGGCTTTGAATGCACGCAAGATTGCTCCTTACTGGTTTACCGATTTAGACATCCATAAAACGGTCAATGAGTACCTCTGTAATTTTGATGTTGCTAAGAATTACAATATTGGTGATTTGCCTGAAATTCCTTTTGGGGAGGCAGATATATTTCCTTTCCTTTATCAATTTGGAATTCTCTCAATAAAAAAATATAATCCTATTATTGGAGTATACACTATAGGTGTACCTAATGATGATATTCGAAAAGGGATATCTGATTCCATATTCTGCAGATGGCAAGCGTTTGTTTAAGATAGGCGTGAATTATGATAGTACTCAGCGTACCATCAGCGATTGGATTATCAAGGAAGATTAGAAAAACGAAACAGGTAATTGGTTGCGAGAACGTTTCTTCTTGATTGCAAGAATAGCTCTTTTTGGGTTTAAGAACATATCTTTCAAAAGCCTTTGTGTTCGCACACGTGGCATTAGGTGGCAATAAGTGGCAACAAAAAATACGCTTATTGCCACGCTTTATTTTCTGTAAATCAGATAGTTAATATGCAGCGTGGCAAATGTGGCATTAATATAGAAAAAAAATAACCCCCTGATGCGTTTCTTGCATCGGGGGCTATTTTTTCTAGGGAATGCTATCAGGTTCTTACAAGAACGCAATGGTAAGACCTGCCATGACGATACTTACCATAGACATCAGCTTGATGAGGATATTGAGCGATGGACCAGAGGTATCCTTGAATGGGTCGCCTACGGTATCACCCACGATGGTAGCCTTATGATTCTCACTACCCTTGCCTCCGAAGTTGCCCTCCTCTATCATCTTCTTGGCATTGTCCCATGCACCACCAGAATTTGACATGAAGACGGCAAGCGTGAAGCCGGCTGCAAGACCACCGGTAAGAAGACCGAGCACACCAGCTACTCCCAAAACCAGACCTACTACGATAGGAATGATGATGGCAAGAAGAGACGGGATAATCATCTCGCGCTGAGCACTGCGGGTACTGATTTCTACACAACGACCGTAATCAGGAGTAGCCTTGCCTTCAAGGATTCCCTTAATCTCACGGAACTGGCGACGAACTTCCTGAACCATTGACTCTGCAGCACGTCCCACAGCACCCATCGTCAGTCCGCAGAACAGGAAGGCTGCCATCGCACCGAGGAATGCGCCAACCAGAACCTTAGGATTAATCAGGTTAACCTGGAAGAAATTGATGAAATCGATGGTGCTGGCATTTGATGGGTCGAAGAGATTGCCGGCAGCATCCACATACTGCTTGCCATTCTCTACGGCACGAATCATGGCTATCTTGATCTCCTCAATATAAGAGGCAAGAAGAGCCAAAGCTGTAAGGGCTGCTGAACCGATGGCAAAGCCCTTACCGGTAGCAGCTGTGGTATTGCCAAGTGCATCGAGGGCATCGGTACGTTCACGTACCTCCTTACCCAGTCCGCTCATCTCTGCATTACCTCCGGCATTGTCGGCAATAGGACCATAGGCATCTGTTGCAAGGGTGATGCCAAGCGTAGACAACATACCTACGGCTGCGATACCGATGCCATAAAGACCGGTACTGATAGACTTAGCCGACATCGACATGTCAAAACCATTGGCACAGAGGAAACTCAACATGATGGCAACAGAGATGGTTACCACAGGAACCATGGTAGAAATCATTCCCGTTCCGATACCCTTGATAATCACCGTGGCAGGACCCGTCTGGGAAGCCTCAGCTATCTTCTGTGTCGGCTTGTAGCTCTGGGAAGTATAATACTCCGTAGCCTGACCGATGATGACACCAGCCACCAGACCGCTGATAACAGAGAATGAGAGTCCGAGCCAGTTCTCGATGCCTAGGAGATATAATATAATAAAGGTGGCAACGGCGATAAGACCGGCACTTACATTGGTTCCCAAGCCCAGGGAATGGAGCAGATCCTTCATGGATGCGCCTTCCTTGGTGCGGACCAGATAGATGCCGATAAGAGAAAGGAAGATGCCGATGGCTGCAATGATCATAGGTGCGATAACAGCACGGAGCTGCATGTCGCTGTTCATGGCAAAGGCGGTGGCACCCAGAGCAGCGGTAGAGAGAATAGAACCGCAATAGCTCTCATAAAGGTCGGCACCCATTCCGGCAACGTCGCCCACATTATCACCTACATTATCGGCAATGGTAGCAGGATTCCGGGGATCATCCTCCGGAATATTTGCTTCCACCTTGCCCACCAGGTCAGCTCCCACATCGGCAGCCTTGGTATAGATTCCTCCACCAACACGGGCAAAGAGTGCCTGGGTAGAAGCACCCATACCAAAGGTAAGCATGGTGGTAGTGATGGTGATAAGGGCAGTAGACTCCCCGGCATACACCGCATTAAGAACAATAAACCAGATGGCAATATCGAGCAATCCGAGACCTACCACAACGAGTCCCATCACGGCACCACTGCGGAAAGCAATCTTCAGCCCCTTGTCGAGTCCGGTACGAGCTCCATGGGCTGTACGTGCCGAAGCATAGGTAGCCGTCTTCATACCGAAGAATCCAGCCAGTCCGGAGAAAAGTCCACCGGTAAGGAAAGCGAACGGAACCCATGGATTCTGCACTTTCAGGACATAAGCCATAAAGGCGAAAACAATGGCAAGCACCACGAAGACGATGGTCACCACCTTGTACTGCTGCTTGAGATAAGCCATTGCACCTTTTCTAACATGTGCTGCAATCTCTTTCATTCTCTCGGTTCCTTCGTCCTCTTTCATCATCGAACGGAAGAAGAACCATGCCATTCCCAATGCTACAACGCTGGCTATCGGGATGAGCCAAAATACTAATGGAATGTTGTTCATAATGGTATATTATTTGGTTTGTAAATCTGATTGTCAGTTGTTTGATTCTGCAAATATAGTTTTTTTATCCGATAACTCCAAATAAAACGGAGGAAAAAATCTTTTTCTGAAAGAAAAATTTGGTAGTTACTGAATAAAGCCGTAACTTTGCATCCCTCAATGACAAAATACAAGAAATAGATTAGTAATTAAAAGCAATATGAATAATCATACAACATCGATTACAACGAATAAGAAACATCATTACCGGGAACTGCTTTCGATAGGATTTCCTATTATTATCGGACAACTAGGAACCATCATTCTGGGATTTGCAGATACGCTGATGATCGGTCATCACAGTACACCCGAACTGGCAGCAGCCGGACTGGTGAACAATATCTTCGGTCTCGTCTTTGTATCCTATATGGGATTCACCTACGGACTCACTCCTATCATCGGCAGGCTTTACGGAGAGGAACGTACCGACTGCATCGGACAAAAGGTCCGCAACTCCTTCTTTGCCAATATGCTGACGGGAGCCATTTTCACGGCTGTTCTCATCCTGCTCTATCTCAATCTGGCACATATAGGACAGCCGGTAGAACTTCTGGAGCTGATACGTCCCTACTTCCTGGTAAACCTGGCATCGGTTCTCTTCATGGGTATCTTCTTTACGATGAAGCAATTTCTGGATGGAATCGGAAAGACCAAGGTGGCGATGTGGGCGATGATTGGCGGAAACGTGGTCAACATCCTCGGCAACTGGGTATTGATTTACGGTGTTGCCGGTTTCCCAGAACTGGGTTTGCTCGGAGCCGGAATCTCAACCTTGGTAAGCCGCATTCTCATGGCTCTGGCGATGGTGAGCATTGTGATTATAGGCAAGGGATTCAGAGAATACAGACATGACCTCATTCATAGCTCCATCAACAAGGCAGACTTCAAGGAGATGAACCGTCTGGGCTGGCCGGTAGCCTTACAGTTGGGAATGGAATCGGCAGCCTTTACGCTGAGTTGCGTGATGGTAGGCTGGCTGGGTACTATTCCGTTGGCTGCTCATCAGGTAATGATTACCCTCTCCCAGCTCTTCTATCTCGTACTTTCGGGTATGGCAGCAGCGCTGGCAATCCGCGTGAGTCACTTTATGGGACAGAAAGACTATGCAGCCGTACGCCGCAACGCCTACGATGGTTTCCGTCTGAACCTGCTGTTCTCCCTCTGCATGGGAATTCCGGTATTTCTGCTTCGTCACCAGATAGGCGGTTGGTTTAATGACAATGTCGAGGTACAGGCGTATGTGTCGGTATTGATTATCCTGATGATGGTATACCAGTTTGGTGACGGTTTGCAATATACCTTTGCCAATGCCCTTCGCGGTATCGCCTGTGTGAAGCCGATGGTGCTCTATGCCTTCATCGCCTACTTCGTCATCTCACTTCCATTGGGCTATACTCTCGGTTTCCCTTGCGGCATGGGCTTGCTGGGCATCTGGATAGCCTTCCCGTTCGGACTGACGATAGCCGGCGAAATGTATCGTCGCCGATTTGAGAAAGAACTGAAAAAGATTGAGCAAGAATAAGACAAAAGAGAAAAGGTGGTTCACTTTATTTACAAAGCGAACCACCTTTTTTATGCAAGAATATCAGATAACATTATCTGTTTCTGATAACCATCTTCTTTCCCTGATGAATATAAACGCCATTCTGACGAGCATGGTCTACTTTCTGTCCTAAGACATTATACCAAGATTCATCAGTACGACCCTTATTTTCCTGCTGGATTTCCTTGATGCCGGTAGAAACCTGTGATGTTCCATAAGCACTCAAGCCACCATACTCATTCACAGACTGTACCTTCACCTTCTTACCCTGAGCAGTAGCAGGAAGTTCGAATGAAGTCTGCTCGGTAAAGCCGATAACCTCATCACCAACAGTAACTACATAACAGATGGCAAAAGGAACAGCATTCCATTCCAGACGACCGTTCTGGACAGTAACTTCCGGCTTATCACAAGCCTCAGTCAAGAGAGTTGGCTGCCAAGCATCATTGCCGGAAAGCACATTCTTTACGGTGTAACGGGCAGCCTCATCAGCTGAGAGTACAGCCTTCTCACTCTTGCCGGTTACCTTCTGTCCGGTCTTGGAATCCGTATAATAATATTCGGTAATACGATGGCTCAAGTCGAGTGGATTACCATTTCCATCCATCGTGTTATACTCTGCCCACAACTTAGGAAGACCACCCATGGTAGGATACCATCCTGCAGCCGGAATCTTGACATACGACTTGGTATTGATAAACACAGTGATAGGTGATTCATGCCAAGGACGTCCCAACCATACATCAGTTTCAGCAGGATTGCCCGGAGCTGTGATGACATTGTTCATGAATACATATCCCCAAGTAGTACCTGCTCCGTGATTAGGAGCAACTATATAACCACCACTCTTGCGAACAATATTGATGGTATCCTGGTCCAGATAAACATTACCCTGACCATAGATAAAGTCTACAGCTCCCTCTATCCAACTGTCCTTGATATAATGACGGTTGTTGAGTTTGGTGGTAGTGAGCCATGTATCCTGATAGGAAAGCAAACCTACTTTATTGAGAACCACACGGTCGCCAACGGTATAGAGCGCCAGAGCCTGAGGGCCATTGTTCTTTTCCACTCCGTATGAATTGACAAAATTGATACCCTCGAAATAGAGATTATCAGAATTGGCAGTCATCGTAGCACCATCGTTCACCTTATAGGCATTGTCGCCACCACTGAGACGGTCGTCAGAAATGCTGACCAGGTTACGGTCCTGACCAATCAGATGGATATATGGCTTGTTGGCAGGAATATCATGATGTCCCTTGTAAACACCCTTCTTGATGAAGATAAGCCAAGGCTGGGTACGGTTGGCAGGTGCAGCATTGATAGCTTCCTGAACTGTAGCATAGTCGCCTGTACCATCCTGAGCCACGACAGCATCGAAGAGACGGGCTGTAGGCTGCTTACGCTCCATGGTAGTAAAGCGGATGGTTACACCCTCAAAAGCATTGCCGCTTCTATCTTCGACAGCTCCGGCAGGCAAGACAAATGAATATGCCTGATTATATTTCAAGCCGCTATATGGATAAACCACAGTCTTACCGCTGACAGTTGGAGTCAAGACTTCGCCATCAAGCACAGCATCGCCCTTACCCAATACCACTTTCTCATCAAATGTCAAGATGACTGAACCTGTAGCAGAAACTCCTTCATCATTGTCTGCCGGAATGATAGAAACCAACTTAGGAGCCTGATGATCATCAGCCTGATCAGAATCGGCTGTTACGAAGATTTCAGCCACAGCTGTACCATCATAGTTACTCTCTACTCCTGTCAAAGGAGAATCGTAATCAGGCATAAAGCGTACCATCACCTTTGTCTTACCTTCGCAAGAAGCAGGCAAGGTAAACTCCTTCTCATCCCATCCACGGTTAGGAAGATTGTAAGTTCCTACTGTCTCATAATCTTCACCGTTGGTACTTACCTGCATGTAGTTGACAGAGTAAGCGTTGTAGTCATCGCCCATAGCAGCTGCAACCTTGATATTCTTATATCCTACGGTAGAGAAAGAAATCTCAAAGTAATTCTTCTCTGTCAAAGCACGCCATACACGGGCACTGTTCTTATCTCTCATCACGGAAGCAAGCCATGACTTAGAAGTTCCTGATGCATCTCGCAACTGCAACAAACCGGCATTCTCGCTCTCTGAAGCAAAGTCGGCAGCTACATCCTGACGGGCAGAAAGATTATGCAAATCCCAGGCTACGATATAATCGCAAGCTGAATAGTTGGCAACAAGCGTCTTCTCACCATTCATCGTAACGATACGTTCCTGCTGGGTGGACAGATCATCCCAATGGGTAAAGGTCAGGATTTTATTGTTGGCAGCAGTCAGTTTTACCTCTGTACCTTCTTCATAATAATGTACTCCATCCACCACATTTCCTTCAGGAACCATGGTTACCATGTGTTCCAAGGCTCCTGATGTCAAAGACAATTTGAGAGCATAAACCGGTTTAGAAGTATATATAGCCTTCAGACTGGTATTGGCCTTGATGGCAAAAGAATAAGGATTCTCCTTGCTGACAGTCTTGTCATTCTCATCTACCCACTTCTCGAAATGATAACCGAAATTCTCAGAAGCTGTCAATGTTACCTGGGTATCCTCATCATAAACGCCACCAGCAGGCAATAGGGTAACCTCTCCTGCATTTGAGTCGCTCGAAGAGGCAGAAAGCGTATAGCGATTCACCTGGGCAGCAGTTCCTGTAGTTGATGCCGCCAACTCGATATTGGCAAAACCATACTGCTTGTTGACAGCTACACCCTTGATATAAATCTTGACCTGAAGCTCATCACCAGAAGCAGGAATAGCAGACAAATCAAGTTCGCAATGGGTATAATAAGGATCGGTCTTGGCATTCTGAGGACTGAGCCCCTTCTTCAGTTCATAAGTCTTTCCGGCAGAAATCGCCACTACATCTACCGTACCAGCATTGGTACCCAACTTGCAGACATCAAAGCTGAATGTTTTACCCGCCAGGGTTAATCCCTTTTTAGTCTTTACCGAGAAAGTGATGGCATTCTCCTCATTGTTTGCAGATACCACCGCCTTAGGCTGTATCTTGCTCACTTTGATACTACCAGCCTTATTGGTTCCCAAGAACCCCAGACTTTCTCCTAACTTGGCACTGGTATACGAGAACAGACCATCCTCTGATACCGTAGCCTCCAAAGCCTTGTCGTCACCTTGATTAAAAGGCCAACTCACTTTTACATCAGTTGCATGAAGGGGCGCCCCCACCAGCAGCAACATGAGCAAAAGCAATAGATTTTTAACTTTTGTCATAGTTCGTTTATTTTATGGTTGTATGTATGGAAATACGATTTGACGGTTACTTGATTACCACTTTCTTTCCCTGATGAATAAAGATGCCCTTAGAAGGATTGGCAACTTTCATCCCTGCCAAGTTGTAATAAGTATTCTCTCCATTTGTCTCTTCTTGTGTTACAACTTCTCTGATACCATTTGCAACGCTATCCATAGCTTTTCCGCTGATAATGACATCGCTCAGACAGATGGTCTTGCCAGTAGCCTTACCTGTGTACCAAGGATATACTCTTACAAGAAGGGTTTCATCACCTTCGAGAGAGATGACAGGAGTAGCCTTCACTTCCAGCATGTTGTTGGCTGGCATGGAAGTTGGCGAGAAGATGGTATGCTGGTTGGCAAAGTCTGGCTCCTTGGAATAATTGATATGACAACGCATACCGTTTCCGCCACAGCCGCAAACCAACATGCTGATATTGTCGATGTTAAGCTTGGTACCCTTGGCTGCCTGAATGCCAAACTGAATGTATCGGGTAGAGACTTCATCAATTTCTCCTTCTGGCCAGGCATCACCCACAATCAGATTACGCTGGGTTTTATGAGATGCATCATAGCCAGTCCACTCAGGCCAGACAGTCTTGGCATTAGGACTGGAATATCTCTGCACATACATGCCCTCCCAAGATTCAGGAACCACAATAGCAGGTCCGGTAAGTTCACATTCATCATTCTTTTCCAATCTCCAGTAAGCCTTCACCTCTGTACCGCCTTCCATACTCATGGCTGTTGCCTTTACAGGAATTTCAATTGTCTTCCCATTCTGCTTAACGGTAACAGTACCGGCATTTTCTCCAGTCTTGGTAAGTTCCAGCTTCACATAAAAGCTCTTGACCAAGGTTCCGGCTGTATAAGGAACAGAAAGCTGGCTAGCCCAGGTGGTCTTGTCAAGAGAAACGAGCAGTCCGTTGTTTCCCATCAACTCTACATTTCCCTCAGAAGGATTCAAGCCAAAACCATTGATAGAGATTTCCTTGGTCAGGGTCTGACCTTTGTAACCTTCTCCTAAATCAGCCTGAGCAGGAGATACACTCAAATCAGAAGGAATAACGATATAGTTGGACAGGATTCCTGCATCTTTCAATAGAGAAGCTGCCAAACGGGCGATAAGGGTAGCACCTACAGCCGACAAATGGGTACTTCCGTTCTGGTCGCCTAAGAGATTATGACATTTCTCATCGCCATAACTCAGATATAAATCCTTAGTTGCAGCTGTCAAATCGATGAAAGGCACATTCATCTCGTCAGCCACAGACTTCATCTGAAAAACATAGTCCATGGTATGATCTGAAGAAGGCAAGCTCTGGTTCTCCCTTACTCCTTCATCAGTAAGCAGACTATACTTATCTCCCAAATCGTGCTGACCACTGCGGCGAATGGTATTGCCAGAGAAATACATACGGCAAATAGGAGCCACAAGTACCGGGTTACAGCCCAAGGCACGGGTCTCTTCTACATATTTGCGGAGATACTCCTTGTATGTGCCAAACGGAGTGGTACCACGGTAATCGGTAGCGGCAGCCTTGTTGGTATCGCCCACCTTATTATAATAGGCCTTCAGTTCATCGCCATCCATACCATTGGTCTTCTCATCATTATGAGAGAACTGAATGAGAACGTAATCACCAGGCTTCATCTGCTTCTTCACGCTCTGCCAATAAGCAGCTTCTTTGTAAAAACTCTTGCTACTGGCTCCAGCCTTTCCACGATTGTTGACCGTCAGTCCAGTAAAGAACTGCTGGAAGTACTGAGCCCAACCTCGAGTATTGGTGCTACTCTCATCATAAGTCTGCATGGTGGAATCACCAATGGTATGCACATTGAGAGCATGCACCTGAAGCATGCCACACAACGCCATGACCACGAACATTAATTTCAAAAAACGTCGATTCATTTGTTTAGCAAATTTAAGTTATTAAATAAATAGTGAAAACATTTGTTTCTCGGTTGCAAAATTAACTCAAATATACCAAACCATAGGGGGAGATTTGCTCCAAACAAGGGGTAAATTTGGAGCAAATCTCTTTATTTTCAGGCATTTTTATTCTTTTGTCTATATTCTGAAGGCGACATGCCCGTTATCGCCTTAAAAGTCTTGCCAAAATACTTCGGATCGGTAAATCCGCAAGCATAGGCTATTTCAGATACTCCCTTATTACTTTCCAGAAGGAATCTCTGAGCATGCTTGATTCTGGTTTCACGCAAAAATTCTGCAGGTGTAAGACCCAGCATCTTCTTCATCTTTCTATTCAAACTGGAACGGGAAACGGCAGCAGCTTCTGACATCTCAACAATACCTATCTCCGAATCAGATAGATGAGACTCGATAAACTGAATGATACTTTTCATCATCACATCATCCTCTTCATCGGATGCTATCTGTAAAGAAGTTTTTAGGTTACCGCCATATACATCAGATACCTGTTTATCCTTATTTTCCAACAAGGTCAAATAAGCCGCCAAGGTTTCCTGCTGCTTGCGCTTGACATTGCGTATATATAAATAGGTATATACTGCAACTAACGAGAAGACAACAACAAGCAGGATTCCCAAGAACCGTGCCCATATCGTCTCTGAGAATTTTGGAGTAACATGAATATAAAGCGTCTTCACTTGAGGAATCCAAGTACCCATTATTCCCGTACACATCACCTGAAGCTGATAATCGCCAGGCTGCATATCAGACAAGGTTAGCATGTGCTCTCTGCCAATATAGTTCCATTTGTCTTGCTGATGTAGCCTATAAGCATAACGTACGTTTTCGGTATCAGTAAAGTCTAAAGACGAAAAACCTATCTGCAGATTACGCTGGTTGCTATTCATCGTGAGTTCACGAAGATGGCTTACGGCATAACGAACAGAATCATTATCCAGTCTAATAGAGGTAAATACAAGATTGGAGTTCTGTCGCTTGGCAGACATATCTGCTCCGGAAATAGAAAACGCCCCATTTTGTAATCCAAACACCCATCGTCCATCAGGCAGACACATAGGATGCGCATCACTATATCGATGTATCTTCCCAAAAAAACTTTCATCATAGCTTCTTGTCTCTCCCGTCTTCACATTCAGCATCATCAGACAATTGCCCCCCACTACCCAAATCCATTCTTTCCGGTAGGGCACCATGGCTACGATTGCATCCGTAGCCAATCCATTTGCCTTGTCATAATGGGCAAACTCAAGATTCTTCGACAGCAGATCATGACTCAATATCTTATTGACTCCTCCACTTTCTGTACTGACCAAGAACAGCTGTCCGGGCAATTCCAAGATATCCATCGTAGCATTGTTGCTCAAACTGTTCTTGCGATGCGCCTCTCTGACATGTAAGTTCATCGGCATTCGAGAAACCGTTTTTTCCGGCATTCTGCCTACAGCCAAACCGCCTGTTGTTGCAGCCAACATAATGTGATTATCCGTTAGATGCAAGTTTCTTACTCTCCATCCTCTGGTTTGTGATACCTGCATGATCTGATTATCAGCAAGACAATATATTCCATCAAATGTAGCCACCCAGATACGCCCCTTCCCGTCTTTCTTCAAGTCGTATATGGAATTGGCAGCTGTAGTTCCTAATGAAATATGCTGAACGGCAAATCCATTGCCTTTTCTCTTCAATCTATATAATCCATCAGGCTTGGTACCTAAGATATAAACATCTTCAGAAACCTGCAACATACAATAGACCGAAGAAGAAAATGAAGTACAGACTGAAGACAGATTACCAGATGGAGTAAGATAGCCTAAAAGCCGATTCGTCTTGTCGTATAGAACTACGTGCTGATCCTCTTTGGTTGTCAGCCAATAATTAGAATCAGAATCTATATAGAAAGATCTGACCTGTGATGATTTAGGCAAAATCCATGGAACAGCAGGTGAGTGAGTAGAAATCGACTTGATAATACTATCTCCTGCAATCTCCCATACAACTCCTTGCCTATCTACAATTTTTCTACTGCCCCTTTTTGCCTTTTTCTTCTTGCTCACTAAGGCAGCCCGCTGTTTTTTCCGAGCAATAAGAGTTTTGTTCTCTACATCAGAAACAGTAAAGAAAGCTCCTTGTTTCTGAGAAAAGAGAAACCACCTTTCGTCTACCAAACAATAAATACTACCATTTGACGCCAATTCGATATCTCTTATTCGATTGCTCGTCAATGGAGAACCATCACCCGCTTTCGACTTAAACGTCACAAAATAATAACCATCAAAACGGGTAAGACCTTCCCACGACGAAATCCACATAAATCCCGTCTTATCCTGCAACATTTTGGTAATATGCCAGAGATTCATCCCCTGGCTCTCGCTATAAACTACTTTTCGGGTAGTTTGAGACGCCCATAGGCTATAACATATCAGGTGAAACGCCAGCAACAAAAAGATTTTTTTCATAGATTCCGTTTTAAAATTACCTGCAAAGGTACATCTAAATTATCAATATTCATACGATTTCACCACAAAAATGTGTACTTTTGCTCAAAATTACATTTTTTTACAACTAAAAACTTGCTTTATATAGTTTTTTCATATATCTTTGCCCCCAGTAAGAGATGCAGAGATACCAAAAACTCTGTATCAACAGAGCTAAGGCTTATCAACAAAAAGTAGTATTAACAATTAAAATTTAGAGATTATGAAGAAATTATTGGTTATGGCAGCTATGGTGCTGTCGTCAGTAGGTGCTTTCGCACAGCAGTCAGCTGGTACAACTACTATCCAGCCTAAGATTGGTTTGAACGTTGCTACAATCGGTGATAACGACTGGAAGGCAGGCTTCGCAGCTGGTGCAGAATTGCAATATCAGTCTACAAGCAACTTCGGTGTTGCTGTAGGTGCTCTCTACTCTGTACAGGGTTTCAAGGCAAAAGACGTAAGTATAGGAAATATAACTTATAAGAATGACTACAAGTGGAATCCAGGTTACATCAATGTTCCAATCACTTTGAACTACTATCCTGCAGCAGGTCTTGCTCTCAAGGCAGGTTTGCAGCCAGGTTTCCTGGTAAACAAGGATGACATGGAAGATGTTAAGACCGTAGACCTCTCTATCCCTGTAGGTGTTTCTTACGAGTACCAAGGTCTTGTATTTGATGCTCGTTACAACATCGGCGTAACTAAGGTTGCTGAGGACTATGATCACTACAACAACGTAATCCAGATTACCATCGGTTACAAGTTCGCTCTATAAAAGGCAACGACTTTAAAATAGACAAAAAAACGAATCCCCGCTCCTCATTGCGAAGAGCGGGGATTTCTTTTTTCATACCTATTTAAACTTTACAGAACATTATTTAGAACATTCTTCCACCAGGGTGACCGCCACCGAATGGGCGACCACGGAAATCAGGACGACCACCAGGTCCATCAGGTCCACCCTTGCGAGCCTGCTTGCCTCCGAAGAGATTCAAGCGATAAATCACATGCAGCATCGCATAGCTGTTGATGGCATTATACTCGGTATCCGTACGGGATGTAGCCGAGATAGCACGGGAGAAGGTGCTCTGCTGACGAAGAAGATCGTAGAACTGGAGCATGATGGTAAGAGGCTTGCCCTTCAGGAAGCCCTGGGAGAGCTGCGCATTCCATACAAACTCATCGGTGTTCATGCTGCTGTCATTATATCCACGACGACTGTTGATAGAAAGGCTTGTGTTCAGGCTGGTTCCCCAAGGAGCGGTAAGCGTCATGCTTGGACCATAAGAGAACTGCCAGGTCTCGAGGTTGCTGGTAGGCTGAAGCTTGTTCTTTGCCTTGTTGTAAGTAAGCGTACCATCGAGAGAGAACTCTGCCCAATCATTGCGATAGCTGAAAGAAAGGCGTTCTCTCCAGGTGGTGCTGCGAGTAGTGTTCTTCTGAGAATCTGACTGCTTGTCGAGACTCAGATAGCTCACATAGTTGTTGTAACCCAAGTTGGTATCGGTATTGATGTTCCATACACCTGCACTATCAATAGAGCAGTTGAACATAAAGGCTCCCATCGCATTCCAGTTACCATTGATATTCTCTGGTCGGGTGGTTCTTCCACCAGTTGTCTCATCGTATGTCACCTTATTGCTGATGCTATTGTTGGTGGTTGAGAAGTTGATGAAAGTCATGATACCCTTGTTGTGGTTCTGCACGAAGTTGTTGTAGAACAATCGGAAGTTCTGAGTGAACGATGGCTTCAAGCCAGGGTTACCCATCGAAATGTTCAACGGATCGCTGTTATCTGTGATATCAAGCAACTGCGAGATGCTTGGCTGAGAGGTGGTACCACGATAGTTGATTCGCAGGTTGCTCATCTTGGAGAAGCGATAACGGAAATCGAGGGTCGGACTCACATTCACCACATTGCGAACGGTATCTACATGCACTCCCTGATAATCCTGGATATACTTAGACTGCTGTGGCTGAACCATCACACCGAAGTTCAGGTTATACTTCTGACGGATGAATCGCATCATCACCTGGATATCATGGTTGTAGTTGCGATACTCTGAGAAGCGGCTCAAATCATCATCCCTATAGTCATTGAGATGACCGGCAAACGGATTCAGATAGCTGTCCCAACCGCGATATTCATGATCGCCACTCATGGCATACTTGCTGAAATCGTAGGTGCTGCGGTCACTCTTGGAGTAGCTGTAAGTAAACTTATAGCTGAACTGCAGGAAGGTAGCCTTCCAGAGTGGCTCACTATAGGTCAACTGTCCGGCATAACTGTAATTCTTTGAAGGAGTCAGGTTATAGCGGTTGGTCTGATAAGTAGAATCCTTACCCTCCGCAGTCTGCACAAGATAGAGCTTGGCATTATTGAGCGAGATGCTCTTGCTGTCCTTATCGGTATATTTGGCATCCACACGCAGGGTGATGTTACGTCCCTTGTTGCCCAACTTGCGGTTGAACTGCAACATACCATTGATATTGTTATTATCAGAGTAGGTGATGCCGTTGGTCAACTGGCTGTTCACCATAGCCTCAGCTTTCTCCATCTCTTCGATACCTTCTTCAGAAAGAGGATCTTTCGTGGTGATGGTATAAGGATCCTTGTTATAGGAAGCCGACTGGCTACCGCTCAAACCATCGCTGGAACTCCAGGAGATGGAAGGACGGAAGAGGATATTGGTCATGGAATCAGGCATCCACTCCAATCGGATGTTACCATTCCAGCTGTTGCTGCGGGAGAAACTCTGGCTCAGGCTATTGCTGAAAGAGCTGCTGCTACCCATGAAGTTCTCGCTGGAACGGCTGCTCCATATATCGCCATCGCTGTGGTTCCAGCGAAGGGAAGTATTGAACTTGAACTTGTTCTTCAACTCATAGTTATAGTTGGCTCCAATCATCTTGCTGGCATTCAAACCGTTGGCACCGCCCCAGAATCCTCTGCCAGGACCACCGCCGAATCCACGGTCGCTGGTATTGTTGGCATTGGCAAAGAGCATGAATCGGTTGTTATCATTGAAATAACCTCCCATGCCACGCATATTGTAGCGGCTCTTGTTGCCCACGCCCAGGTCGATATTGGAAATCAAACCCTTGTTCATACCCTTCTTCACACCGAAGTCGAGCACGGTCTGCTCCTCGCCATCATCAATACCGGTCACCTTAGAGAGATCACTCTTCTCATCGTATGCCTTGATTTTCTCGATGATGCTGGTAGGCAGGTTTTTCAGGGCAGTCTTGGTATCGCCCGTCATAAACTCCTTACCGTCTACCAGAATCTTCTTTACCTCCTTACCATTAATCTTGATGGTACCGTCATCGCTCACCTCTGCACCCGGCAGACGCTTTACGAGTTCCTCAACTACCGAGCCTTCCGGTGTGCGATAGGCAGAAGAATTGTACACGAAAGTATCCTCCTTCAGAGTTACCTTCTGAGCCATAGCTGTTACCACTGCGCCTTTCAGCATGATAGCCTCAGCCCCCAGCACAATCTTACCCATAGCCAGATCCTTATTATCAGAAATTTGGATATGCTTCACAGTAGACTTATATCCTACACTCGAAATCTTGAGCAGATATTTGCCATTTGCCGGAGCGGTGACATGAAAGAGTCCGTTCTCATTGCTGATGGCACCAGCTACATACGTGCTGTCGCTCTTAAGCAATTGAACCGTTACCTGCTCAATGGCTTCCTTGGTATCGCGGTCGGTAATCTGACCGGATATCAGTCGCTGTTGAGCAAAGGATGCCATTGCCATCAACAGCAGCAGCATCGTCAGAATTGATTTTTTCATTCTTATTTTTAATTTGTTATTATTTCCAACTATGAGTGTTTTCACACATAATGGCTATGATATTCTATTATCATTTTTGTTACTCGATTGTTTTGACGCGTTAAAAACGCCAAGGTTTAATGCATTATGAGAAAAAAAACGCTAATTTAGCAACTTTTTTTTTGTATTGTCTCCATTTTAGTGTATCTTTGCACAAAAATTAATACGTTAGAATGTTATGGAACAAAGAGTAATCATATCAACCCAACTGGAAAGCGAACTGGTAAGTGCACTTTCAGAATGTGAGCACGACAAGCTTTTTGTGCTTACTGATACTACGACATTGGAACTATGCATGCCTGTATTGCAGAATTTTTACTGCATGAAGAAAGCCCATATCATCACTATTCCGGCTACAGACAGCCATAAAGACATCGAGAGTCTGATGATGGTATGGAAAGGACTGCAGGAGGGTGGAGCTTCACGCCACTCCTGTATGATTAATCTGGGCGGCGGCATGGTAACCGACCTGGGTGGCTTTGCTGCCAGCACTTTTAAGAGAGGCATCAACTTTATCAATATCCCTACCACCCTGCTGGCTATGGTAGATGCATCGGTAGGTGGAAAGACAGGCATCAACTTCGGCGGACTGAAGAACGAAGTAGGTGTGTTCAACGATTCTAAGTTCGTTATTCTCGATACAGAATTCCTGAAGACGCTCGATGCAGAAAACATCTGTTCGGGCTATGCAGAGATGCTGAAACACGGTCTGATTTCTACAGAAGCAATGTGGGAAGAACTGGTCAGCTTTGACCTCAACAAGCCTGATTTGAAGCAGTTGCAGCGCATGGTAGGCGACAGTGTGAAGGTAAAGGAGCGCATTGTAGAGCAGGATCCTCACGAGCAGGGCATCCGCAAGGCGCTGAACCTGGGCCATACTTTCGGTCATGCATTCGAGAGCTGGGCTTTGAAGCGCAAGCCTATCCTGCATGGTTACGCTGTGGCATTCGGTCTCATCCCAGAACTCTATCTGAGTGTTGCCAAAACCGGATTCCCTACAGAGAAGATGCGCCAGACCGTAAACTTCATCAAGGAATTCTATGGTACACTGGATATTACCTGCGATGACTATGATGAGCTCATCGAGCTGATGCACCATGACAAGAAGAACCAGAATGGTATCATCAACTTCACGATGCTGGGTGGCATAGGCGATATCCGTATCAACCAGACAGCTACGACAGAAGAGATCAAGGAAGCACTCGATTTCTTCAGAGAAGGATAATTCAGCTAAAGAATCTTTCTTCAGAGAATCTCTTTAAAGAAGGATAGCACGCTTCGGCTTTCCGGTTTCGGTAAGCGGAAGATGCTCTACATGAAGGAATTCCCTTGGAATCCAATATTTATGATCAGATAAGAGGCGGCGGACTGTCGCCTCTATTGTTTTTATATCCTCATCCTCTGTCAGTAGGACTGCGATTTCTCCAAACTTCCCGTCTTTCTTCTTGGCAAGCATGAAAGGTTTTTCGAGATGAGATTTCAGAAAAGCTTCCACTTCTTCTATCTGAATCTTGATACCACCACTACAGATGACATTGTCTTTTCTGCCCTTAATGCGGAAACGGAGTTTTTCCACCTTATTATATATATAGGGTTCTATCTCTACGATATCATTCGTTACCAAGGTTTCAGCACAAACCTGAGGGGCATCGATGACCAGACAGCCTTCTTCGGTCTGACTGATACGGACGCTATCGAAAGGCTGATACCATTCGCTAGCCTCATCACCATTGATTCTCCTCAGGGCGACATGGGATAGGGTTTCGGTCATACCATAGGTGCTCCAGATGGCGATATTGCCGGGAAGTGACTTCAGTTCCTGCTCCAAAGATGCATCGATAGCACCCCCACCAATAATGAGATGACGGATATGGCTGAGTCGCTCCCGCTCCTCAGGAACCTGCAGGGTATTATATACCTGCATCGGAACCATGGCTGCGAAAGTAATCTCTTCATTTACATCTTTCAAAGGATGCCCGCTTGGAGAGACAGAAATAAGATGGAGATGGCGCTCAATACTGCGCACTACCACCATCTTACCTGCAATATAATCGAGCGACATACAGAGCAGAGCGCTGTCACCAGGCTTTAAACCCAGGAAATCACAAGTGATGCGGGCAGAGTTGAGCATTCGCTTCTTCTCTACCATCATCGGCTTGGGCTTTCCCGTGGAACCACTGGTATGCACAAGCACCCGGTCACTATCGTTATTCCATTCTGAAAGGAAATCTTCTAAAGTCATAATTTAAATTATACCCTGCTTAGCGGATTACAAATCCGCAATAGTTACCCAATGATGCGGCGGATTGCAAATCCGCCGAAACAAATAGAGGTAAAATACTATATTATTTTACTATAAAGAGTTGATCGCCACGGATTTCCAATGGCATTGGGATGTTATCAGTAAAGAGCTGACCGGTGCCCAGCCCCTGTGGCATCTGGACATTCGGACCATATACCTTGGCAGCATAATGGGCAATGGCATTGAGACCGATGTTACTCTCCAAGGCAGAGGTAATCCAACTGCCGATGCCACGCTGGTTAGCCAACTGAATCCATTCGTTGCAACCATAGATTCCACCATGAAGCGAAGGCTTCAGGATGATATACTGAGGACGGATGGTATCGAGTAACGCCTCCTTCATGCTTCTGACGTTCACACCTATCAACTCCTCATCCAGGGCAATTGGGAGCGGAGTTTCCCTACAGAGCTGAGCCATCTTAGGCCACTGATGCTGCTTGATAGGCTGTTCGATGGAATGGATATCATACTTTGCCAAAGCCTCCAGCTGACTCATCGCATTCTCTGGCAGGAAACCACCATTGGCATCTACTCTCAGTTCTACCTGTTCACGGGAATAGACATCACGAATACGCTTGATAAGATCGAGTTCCTTGAAGAAATCGATGGCACCAATCTTCAGTTTCACACAATGGAAACCCGCCTGGAGCTTCTCTTCCAGTCGTGCCAGCATCTCCTCGTAAGTACCCATCCATACCAATCCGTTGATGGTGATGCCCTCTTCTCCTCTTCCGAAAGGAGAGTCGAAGAGATTGACAAGATTCTCCATTCCCATAGGAGCTGAGATACTCAATCCCTGCTTTCTGGCAGCATCAAAGAGAGAGGCGAAAGCTGTTTCGAGTCCGAAGGTGATGCTAGGATATGCACGAATCATATCGTAAGGGATGCGTCCCATCTGTTCTATCATCTGACAGACCTGTCGAAGGGTCATCTCATATTCCGGTTTGGCATCGCAACTCAAATCTGGGAGCGTAGCACACTCTCCCACTCCTTCTATCCCCGGCATTTCATCCGAAGTAAGAGTCAGATAATAACTGTGTCTCGTGGTATAAACTCCACGAGACGTGCCTGCTGGCTGCTTAAAGTGGAGCGTGCGCTCCGAGATGTCTATCTTATACATTATCTATATTTATATCTACACAATTGGATTCTTCACTCTTCGTTCTTCACTCTTCACTTACCTTACTTCTTCTGTTTCAATTCATACAAGTCTTTACGGCGGTCACGAAGATTTCTTACGGCACCGTAGGTATGAAGCTCATTCAGAAGGTTCAGGTCAACATCTGATACGAGAATCATCTCGGTATTAGGTGTTGCCTCCGAACGCTTGCCGTCATTAGGGAAGGCGAAGTCGCAAGGGGTGAACACGGCACTCTGGGCATACTGGATATCCATGTTGTGAACACGAGGCAAGTTGCCCACACTACCTGCAATGGCTACATAGCACTCGTTCTCGATGGCACGAGCCTGTGCACAGACTCTCACTCGGGAGTAAGCATTCTGCGTATCGGTCATGAATGGAACGAAGAGAATCTGCATACCATCCTCTGCCATCAGACGGGAAAGTTCAGGGAACTCCACATCATAGCAGATGACGATACCAATCTTACCGCAATCGGTATCAAAGGTCTGGATATGGCTACCACCACTCAATCCCCAGCACTTCTGCTCATCCGGCGTAACGTGAATCTTCTCATACATATCCACGCTACCATCTCTACGGCAGAGGAAGCCGACATTATAGAGGGAATCATCCTTGAGATAAGGCATACTACCCGTGATGATATTGATGTTGTAACTGATAGCCAACTCGCGGAATCGGTCACGAATCTCATCGGTATATTGAGCCATCTTGCGGATGCTCTGTGCCTCACCCAAATCATTGAAGCGAGCCATCAACGGCGCATTGAAATACTCTGGGAAGAGGATGAAATCGCTCTTGTAATCACTGACGGAATCCACGAAGAACTCTACCTGTTCAAAAAGGTCATCTACCGAAGCGTATGGACGCATCTGCCACTGTACCAGTCCGATTCTTACGGTTGGCTTGCGGTCTACGTAGGAATCCGTAGGTGGCTGATAATAGATGTTGTCCCACTGCAAGAGAGTTGCACAGTGTTCGCTCTCCTCATCACTAGGAAGATAGTTGCGGATGACACGGCGTACGTGGAAATCATTGGAAAGCTGGAAGGTAAGAACCGGGTCGTAAATCTCACGGTTTCTTACGTGCTCGATATACTCCTTAGGGCGCATCTTGTCGGCATACTTATGATAGTTTGGAATACGACCACCAAACATGATAGCCTTCAAGTTGAGCTTCTCGCAGAGTTCCTTGCGATACTCATACATACGACGAGCCAATCGCAAGCCACGATAATCAGGGTGGATAAATACCTCAATACCATAAAGGATATTGCCGTTTGGCTGGTGGGTATTGAAGGTTTCATTACCTGTCACCTGAGCATAGGTATGGTCGCCTTTCACCATATTATAGTTGACAATGATAGAGAGCGCACAGCCCACAATCTTATCATCCACGATGATAACCACCTGTCCCTCAGGGAAGATAGTAATGAGTTTCTTAATCTGTTCTTTTGTCCAGAATACATCTGAGTCTGCGTAAATACGCTTAAACGACTTGGCGAGCTGGTCATAATCCTCCATACGGAGGTTGCGCATGCTCACCTTTTCGATTTTTCGAGTTGGTTCCATAACAACTGTATTTTTATTATTATCTAAATCCGGGTGCAAAGTTACTGCAAATTATAGATACGACAAAGAGTTTTCGCAAATAATTGATATTTACGAAAACTCTTTTCATTTATTTTACATCAGGAATGCCTTTCGGCTTAGAATTTAAAGCTAAAACCTGGCATCTTCCTGCGGTATTGCCTCATCATGATCATCGAGATAGAGCAACTTCACCGGATGATATTTCTCGCTTGCCACCGAGTATTCATCCTGGCGATAACGGGTTAGAATGCCTCCGATGCCCAACATGGTATGAAAAGCCGAAAGACTGCTCTGCACCTGTTTGGTCCGGTTTTCTTCCAATGCCTTCCATATATTGGGATATTGTTTACTGAAGCCATCAGAGGTCCAGATGATGAAAGGTACATGCAGTTCGTAATCCGAAGCCTTCGGTGCTGCATGAAGGAAGAGGCGGCGCTCATCATCAAAGATATTCTCTCCATGATCACTGGTATAGAGCATCGCTGAGGTTGGCTGGCAGTATACACCATCCATCTTCGTCTGAACCTGCTCCCATTTCTGCAGACGTTCTATAATACCATGCAGGATATAATCGGTATATCGGATGGTATTATCGTAGGCATTCAAGAGATCACGTCGATTCTCCGGCTTTGCCTCACTCCTGCTATCGGGCTTGAAATAAGCGAAACTACGGGGATAACGCTCCTGATAATTGAAGTGAGAACCATAGGTATGAAGAACCACGAAGAGCTTGCGATAGCGGTAACGGGCCGCAGATGAAGCATCAGCCTGGGGCAATATCTCATCCAGTTTCTGCAACAGATCAGCATCATAATGATTGCCTTGCAAAGAATCCTCTTTCTTCAGGAAATAATGCTCATCAGCCTGCTCTCCCAGGAAATCGATAAACGAATGGTTAGGCAACTGATTGCTGACAAACACGGTATGGAATCCAGCTTCCTTAAAGGTTGCCAGGATGCCTTTCTCATGAAAAAGTCGCTCAAAATCCTCTGCTGATGCAGCAGACAGAAGCATAGGAACACTCTTATGAGTGGTATTGCTCTGTGTTGAGACATCCGAGAATGCTTTGACACCCTGCGTTTTAGAGAGCAACGGATTGGTATCACGTGGATAGCCGTAGAGGCTGAAGTTATGGGCACGTGCCGTCTCTCCCACCACCATCACATACACCTCTGGCGCTTCAAGTGAGCGTTCACTCTTAGCATCAAACCTAAAATTCCGGCTTGCCTCCTTATAATTCTCAGAGGCTGCATTACGTTCAAAAGCCAGATAGAGGTTATAGCAGACGTTGACGGGATAAAGCTGATTGCGCATACGGTAATCATCCACTACCAGATAACTTGCCAGCAGACAGAACAGACCAACAGCCCCTATCTGCATTGCCCAATGACGGACCTGGTGCTGGAAAGGAACCGATAACTGTCTGTCTTTTCTGATATTGATACCCCCAAGAATAAGCAAGGGCAGATAAACCACGAAAACTCCAACCACGGCTGGAGCCAGATTATCAAGCAACTCCATTGCCTCACCAGGATTGGTAGTTACGAGATTCAAAAACATATCTACTGCTATCACACCCGTTCCGAAAAGATAGAGCAATACCAGCTGGAACGCAGCGAAAAAGACAAAGATAAACGCCCACCATATCATCTTTCCTAGACGCTTAGCCATTGAAAAGAACAACATATACAGCGACAAAGGCAGCAACACATTGACGCCACACGCCCACGGAGCCAGACACTCGGTATAGCACAAGGCAATATTAGGCAACAACAATGCCAACACAGCATAAACATACAGGAATTGCCCCGATGACACCTTTATATATATATAGGACAAACGATTCATTCTTTCTTGTATTAAAACGCCTCATTGATATTAAACAGGAAGCCAGACTGACCCGACTTACCAAATCCATAATCCAAACGCACATTGACATTCTTCTTAAACTCCCATCGATAGCCCACACCCACATTAGGCAATATCCTGTTACTACGCAATTCTGAGAATTTAGGGAAAACGGTTCCGGCTCCTGCCCAAACCACGACGCCATTCCGTTTCCAGACATGCTGGCGCAACTCTACTGTAGCCTCCAGGGAATGCTTGTCACGATAACGACCCTCGTAATAACCACGCATAGAACTGGTTCCACCCAAATTGGCCATCATCCCCCATGAAGGATTGCCGAAATTGAGGTTTGCTCCAAAATCTTCGGCAAGGACAGTGCCCTCTCCTAATTGCTGATAGAGGTCAAAGCGGAACTTTGTGGTACTGAAGGCATAATCATTACCCATGAACCGAGGGCGGAACATCTGCTTCAGATTGAGATAGACGCCCCGATGCGGATTGGTAAGATTATCACGATTATCATATACCAACGACACACCGGCTCCCACATTCCATGTATGCTGATCCATTCCATTCAACAACTCCGGACGTTCAATATGTTTACCGATTACATAATCATAACCAGCCATCGGACCAACATAGAAATTGTCGGCAACCCGGAACAGGAAACTAACCTCAGTCTGTGCCTGCCATCGTTTCATATCGCTCTTATTGTCATCGTTATCACCCATCTCATAACCTATTCCCCAAAAATCTGAAGGGAAAGAATAGAAATAGAGGCGATAGTCTATGCGATAACGGCCACGAGGTGCGGCGATATGATTACCACGAACACCCAACATATAGAAGCCCACCGTACTCACATCACCAAAAAGCGAAACATTGGAAGGGGGAAGTATGGTATCATTGGGGTCTGAACGGTAAAGTCCTGCCGCCACCATTCCTAAACCGAACTTCGTATCAGAAGCATAGTGAGGACCTCCGATGATACTGAAGTCAAACCGCTTATGTTCCTTGTTCTTGTTGGCATCGTTGAAGTAGTTAAGAAATCGTGTCATCCATGATTTCCGGACATGCTGAGTTGTACCTGCCATCTGCCGTGAGGGGATTGTATCTTGCGAAAATGGCTCAGAGGCATAACAGCCCACTGCCATCATCATGCCTAGTATTGTCAGGATATGCTTCATAAAGTCTATATTCTTTAATTCAATATGTGATTTTTACTCGTAAACCAATGCAACATTGTCTATCCATAAAGTATTACCCGGCGTACCAATATAGGCTCCACCATGGGATGAAGAGAACTGCAGGATAAGATGCGTAGGCGTCTCATGACTGCTAGCCCATCCGGTTTCCCTAACCGGTACACTCTTCCCCTTGCTGTTGCGGGCATAGTCGGTAGAACGAAGTCCCATCGTGGCTGCATCATAACCCGCCATGTGACGGATGTCGCCATAATGAATGGTATAAGTTGCATCATTCACCCATCCATTGGTGCTCTTTCCATACTTCACCACCATCGTTCCCACTCGTTTGGCTGTGATGTTGCCCTGAGCATCCTCATGCCGCTTTTGCAGATAGAGCACGGCAATGGCATAGTCGCGACCTGCCACGGTAGATGCTCCACTGAATCCATTCTGCTTGATACGGTTAGCCGCTTGAGGCATATATGTTTTATAGTCAAACTGTACAGCCTTAGGACGTGCAGTGAACGGAATACCCCAATTGATGGCTTTCGGACCATCTTTGGTACTCGTTATCGGTTCACGGACATCACCCAAGAAAAGGGAACCTGCTGCCAGAACCTTGATATTGATCAGTCCAAGCACCTTCACTTTCTCTATATGGGTTTCCAATTTAGCACAATATCCATTGCCTCGCTTGTCACGATAAACCGAGTTATTAGTTTTGTAGATACCCGAAACATGTGCCAGGACATTGGATGATCCCCAGGGCGAACCTCCCTTATTAGTATAAGGTGTATTGCCATTGAGGGTCATATTCGGTCCTACGGCATAGACGGTTTTCAGATTTCCACCAATGATAGCCGACTCTTTGATGTTTCTTATCACCCAGTGATCCATGTTTCCATATTTCAATGGAACTACCTTTTCCTGTCCCTGTAGAGGAAGACCAGATAAAGATGCCAACGCTATTGCCAAGCTAAATACTATTTTTTTCTCCATACCCGTTTCTTTTATTGCAATTCTGTTTTATTCCTATTAAATCTATGAGAAGATTTCAAGTCTTCAGTGATAGGAATTGCAAAGATAGAAAAATATTCTGTACTTTTCAGTTTTCTCCGAAATAATGATTAAAAATTAAGAAATAATAATAGATTTAGTAGTTTTTTATCGTATAAAAACAAAAAGTCCTGCATTTGTCATTCTATCAAATGCAGGACTTTATATATAATATGTATCAATTATCGATTGGAATACATGTTGTCGTAGTACTTCTGGTAATCACCAGAGGTTACGTTGTCCATCCATTCCTGGTTCTCGAGATACCACTTCACGGTTTCCTCGATACCCTCCTCAAACTGGAGAGATGGCTCCCAACCCAATTCCTTCTGCAACTTTCTAGAGTCGATGGCATAACGCATATCATGACCCTTTCTATCTGTAACGTAGGTGATGAGATCCATATCCTCGCCTTCCTTTCTGCCGAGCAATCTATCAACAGTCTTGATAACCACCTTGATGATATCGATGTTCTTCCACTCGTTGAAACCACCAATGTTGTAAGTTTCGGCTATCTTACCCTTGTGGAAAATCATATCGATGGCACGGGCATGATCTACTACATACAACCAGTCGCGCACGTT
>CAKPWR010000026.1 GCA_934196725.1 uncultured Prevotella sp. | reverse complement strand
TAATAAGGTGTAATCCAAAACCGCTTCTTGTACTACTTGTCTGTTTATGTAAAATCTTTCAAAGAACTCTTTCTTTATTGCTTCGATTAATACTTGATTTCTCAAAAGCGAGTGCAAAAGTACGAACTATTTTCGAAACCGCCAAACTTTTCAAGAAGAAAGTTACATTTTTGCTTCAATTTTAACAGTCTTAAACATTTAAGCAATTCTTTTCTGTATCAACTCCTTATTCTATACATGCACACGATGGGCGGGCATGTGTGTCCGTGCACGGTACTTTATTAAGTTAATAAAAACTAAACGGGAAAAATTACCCCCCCCATTTTTTGGCACTAAAGAAAAAAAACTGTATATTTGCCGAAAAATAGAATAATAGAGTGATATATCTAAGAACATGTATAGATGATATATCTAAGAACGATGTTGAGAAAATAAAAAACAGAAACGATAGATGAACAGCAGTAACAGAAAGCGCATGCTGCTCCTTTCGCTTTCCCTCCTGATAGCTATCACTACCCTAGCTCAGGACTGGCGACTAAAGACGAATCTTGCATATTGGGCAACCACAACCCCAAATATCGCAGTAGAAACTAGATTATCCAAACGTTGGTCGCAAGACCTATCAGTTGGATGGAATCCGTTTTCCTTTAGTGGGAATAAGAAGTTGAAGCATGTTGCAATACAGACAGAGACCCGGCATTGGCTCGATAGTCTTTATATAGGACATTTCATCGGAGTCAATCTACTCTACTCACATTACAATGTAGGTGGAGTACATTTCCCATTCGGTCTTTTCCCGAAGGTCAAGGACCACCGGTTCCAAGGCGACCTAGGTGCCATTGGTTTCGTCTACGGCTATGACTGGCAGCTCGACAAGAGCAACCGTTGGAACCTGGAAGCAGCCATTGGTTTAGGAGTAGGCATCACACGTTATACGAAATATAAATGCGATAAATGTGCGAGTGCCATCGAGAAGAAGACAAAGACTTTCGTGATGCCCACCAAGTTGGCTATCTCGTTGGTTTACAACATGGGAACAACAGAAAAACCAAATTACAAACAATAGTAGTAACAATACTTAAATCGTCTAAAGTTATGAAGAAGATTAAGATTTTCGGCCTAGCAAGTACGTTGATTCTTGCAGGCGCAGCAGGATTCACTTCCTGCTCATCAGATTCAGCAGATCCTATCGGCGGCGGAACAGGCGTTGCCGGTCAGGTAGTAAAGACACAGTTTGCCATCAACATTCCTTATGGCGGAAATGGCTCTTCTAGCAATTTAAGCCATAAGAGTACTCGTATGGGGGCGGATATTGCGCAGCAGGACGGCACATTCCGTGGCATTTCAAACATTTTGTTGTTGACTTTCCAGGGAGATCCAGAAACAGCTGCGAATGCAAATACAGCTCCTATCAACATTGGCGAGGACAATAACGCCTACGACAAAGACAATTATCGTAGACTTTATCGTGACATCGAAATTCCTTTAGGAACAGATCACATGATTTTTTACGGTAGAGCTAAAAAAGAAAACACAAACCAGCCTTTTAAATACGGTCAGATTACAGTCAAAGACTCTTATACAAGTGAGAAGACATTGGCAGGTAGAGAATTCATGTTAACACCTATTACGAAGAATAGTTTCGAAGCTGAAACAAAAGCAACAGAAATCATCAGTCAACTAAACAAAATTGCAGCATCTTCGGGAACAGATGGATTTGCTGAAGTTTTATGGTCAGATGCAGATGATGATACAAAATACAATGCAGTTACTTGGATTACCAAACAAGAAAGAGACTATCTGAAAAAGCGTTATGAGGCATTCATTAATCTCAAAGCAGGTTCTGCAAATTCCGTAAAAGCTTTCATTAACAATTTAAAGGCAACATTGATTGGTGAAGGCACGCAAGCAGACCTATCAACGAAATACTTAACAAAAGCTATCGTTGAAAACTGCGATGCTGCACTAACAGCTTTAAGCAGCAATGAATTCCCAAGAAATCTTAATCTCCCTGACGGTGTAGCTACAGTAAACTGGGATAAGTCAACTACCAGTTTTGTATACAATACAGTAGGTAACGAAAACTTATATAAAGGCAACAACATCAATTACCAAAAGATTTGCTATCCTGCAGAGTTGTCATATTTCGTCAATACAGAAACCATGGTTTCAGACAAGAATATGTCTAACGTAAATGCCTTCCCGGTATATAAAGACTGGACGGAAGACCTCGATGCAGCATGGCCAACAGACGGATTTTTCAGCAAAGCTGCCGTGAACAATTCTACAAGAACAGTTGCATTAAGAGCTCCTATACAGTATAGTGTGGCAGTATTAAAATCAACCATAAGATGCAAAGATGCTACATTAAAAGATAATGCAAGCAAAGTATTACTAGGCGACAAAGTAGACCAAGACATCAAGGTTCCAACAGATGGCATAAAAGTCACAGCTATCTTGATAGGCGGCCAGCCAGAAAAAGTCGACTGGAAGTACGAGCCTACAGCTACCGAGACTTTTGCTCATACCATCTACGATAAGGAAATGAATGGCGGTAACATCTATGCAAAATCTGAGCCCACAGTGTCCAACCCAAACTACACCATAGTTTTTGACAACAAAGATGCTTCTGGTACCCCAAAATCAGTATTCGTTACTGTCGAATTAGAGAACAACACGGGACAAGACTTTTACGGTAGTGACGGACTGATTCCTAAGGGTTCTAAATTCTATCTTGTAGGTGAGCTTAAACCAAGTGGCAATGCTGCTGAAGGAGTAAAACAGCCTACAGGCAGCACCATCGATCGTGTTTTCTTACAGGACCATGTCACAACAGCTAATTTTACTATCGGGGATTTGAAGAAAGCATACAACTGTATTCCTGACCTCAGATCATCAGGTATCAACGTAGGTCTCGCAGTGGACCTCACATGGAAAGATGGCATTACATTTGATGTTGATCTGTAAAAGTTGATAGAGTACACAGTATAATTTCATTGAAGGCGTAGCGGCACGAATAGTGCTGCTGCGCCTATTTTTTGTTTAACAGGCTGGAGGTATGAGAGCAGATGCCATACCGGGAGCCTCAGCTGCACTCAACGATATTTACGACCCTTTCTCTTACCGTCTAGAAACTATAAAGTGGCAAATCGCCTTGTTCAGCAACTTCATTACGCAAAAACGTTTTTCTATTTTATTGCCACATTTGCCACACGCAAACATAACTCATTGATTATAAACGCATAACGCGTGGCAATAAGCGGTATTTTTATTGCCACCTAATGCCACGTATTGCCACGCTCTTTTTATAAGAAAATGAGATAAAAAAAGAGATAGATATTTCCTAACTTCCAGATAATCAGCATAAAACCACATTCTTCACTATTTAAAAGCTTTTGCCCTTACAGGGCGACAGGTTTGCGTCCATGATTACCCAGGGCGATGCCCTGGGCTAGGAGCTTCTGCCCTTTCAGGGCGTGTGGAGCTTACATGCGAAACTTCAGTAAAATAAAAAAATGCCTGTTATGTTGCATGATGAATGGCAGTTTCCTTAGAAAAGTCACACGGTACGGAGGAAAGTCAACGTGAATTACAAATAAGTTTTAACCGAGTCAACTCGTTTTACAAATAAAACTAAAAGTGGTCAACTAAAATCGTTAAACCACACAGAAAAGTCACCCCAAGGCTTTGCCCAGTTTTGCCCGAAGCCATTGGGCACTTTTGCCCGACGTAGCCGGGCAGAAGTGTTCATTATGTCGGGCATCCGTGCTCATGTACGTGGGTATGCTTGTTCATGTACGTGGGCATCTATGCTCATGTACGCGGGTACGAATGCTCATGTCCGCAGGATATTTTTTCCATTCCACAGAGATACGAAACCTAACCGACTGAGACATGAACGAATTCGCATTTTTTAATAAAAAAACTTGCTAAAAACAATGGTAAACTCGGAAATATTTCGTATCTTTGCATAGGATATGCCATATCTCTGCATTATATACCAAAAAGCAAGATATTCTGCAGCAGATTGGCAAACTTCTAACGCCTTATAAAGTATTTATACTTTAAGCTGAAGAAATTGACGCAAAAAGAAAATAGAATCCTAGAAAGAAACAGACAGGATGCCAGGACATGAGCATCCAAGTAAATATCAAACTTATAAGAGTATGCTAAGAACAGTGAAAAATATATACAAGGCCATTCTTGCTGCGATGATGATAACAGGCATCTGCGCAGGACTATCTTCATGCATTGATGAAGATATGAGCAACTGTGGCAAGAATTACAAGATAAGATATAACCTGCGACTCAACACGCAGATTAACACCATCATCGACATGGATCTGAACCTCATCGAGGAACAGGAAATCGCCAAGAGACTGAAAGAGGCACTCAGCACCGTCTTCACCGACCATGCCCTGGACAACGACCTGTCTTTCTATACCGGAGAGAAACTCTACCATCACGAGACCAACCGGATGGAAGCCAACTCGGTTTCCTACACCATCTACCTGCCTCGCAACAACTACCAGAACCTGTCCCTCGCCAATACCGGCAGCATCAGCAACGTACAGATAACAGGAGCCAATGGCTGCAAGACACTCGCTTTGCAGCAAGAGCTGAAAGATACCATCAACAGCCATAACATCGGACTGTTCTCTTCCAGATTCACCATCAACGAGAACGACTTCGACCAAGACCTGGAGACCACCCTCTATATGGCAAACTGCGCTGCAGCAGTGGTCATCAACCAGACCGAAGTGCAGCCTACCGAACTCTGGGGATTCGTAGAGGGCATGGCTACCCAGTTTCAGGTGAACGACAGTCTCTATGCAGCCTCCCGAAACACCATCGTGAGAGCCAAGAGAGTCTATGAGAGCAGAGCCGGGAAGACAATCCATCCATACGATGCCCTCTACGCCGTCAGCTTCCCAAGCTATCAACCGGAATGGCGCTACCACGTCATCACCCAAGTGAACGGCAAATATACCGAAACCGTCTTCACCCTCAACGAGCCTCTGAAAGCCGGTAATCTGAAGATTATCAAGACCAAGCTCAAGGCAGACGGTTCGCTCACCACTTCCAGTACTGCTGTAGGAGTAAGCGTGAAACTCGACTGGCAGCCAGGAGGAAAACATGATGTGGAGATTTGATGGAAGTGAAGAGGGAAGAGTGAAGAGTGAAGAGTGAAGAATTCAAATGCTAAAAAAAATGAGAAAAATGAAGACATTTTCAATCTACATATTTGCAATATTATCGCTAATCGGCTTTGTCGCGTGCAGCGATCATGAGGATGAGAAAGAGAGACCGATGGATACATTGGCTCCTGTCTCACTCACCCTCTCTGTGCCTACAGACAAGAACGGAACGACTCGACTGGGAGACCCGGGAGAAGACAGCAACGACAAGGTGGATTGGGACCGTCTGACAATTATCGCAGCCTATAAAACCAAAACAACGGGCGAAACGATTGTTGACGGTGAGCCGCTGAAGATGGTATATTTCGATACCTTCACCAAGGATGAATTTGAAAGCACAACAGAAGTAAAGCACAAGAACTCCATCCTATCACCTGCCGACAAGAATGGGTTCCACGACTATCAGATACATTTGCCTATAGGTACCTGCTGCATGTATGGCGTGACCTACAGCAAAGACCAGGGATTTGACCTGGAGGCGCTATTATCAAGCATTACAAAAAACGGAAGCGATGCAAACCCAGCAGTTCTTAACCTGCAGATTTCCAACGATTATGCCAAATCAGGCGGCACGATGGATGTAGCCAAATTCATCAGCGTAGCCACTGGATATGCGGTAGAAATAGACCCGAAGACCAATCTGTCAAAGGGCAACCGGGAAATAGTAGTAGAACAGTTTGCCAGCACCGGTTTCTATGACCGAAAGTACTGGCGCATGATATTGGGCAGACTCGCTACCAAGGTAGACATCCAATGGGATGCCAAGGGAGCCTACGAGAATGGTGCCGACGGAAATCCGAAATTCACAGATGTGAAGGTACAGGGATTTACCTATCATGGCGAGGCAGAAAATGCAGCTACGTCAGGAGCAGGAAACGGACGGCTCTTCCCTACCCTGAATGCTGCAGAAGGAACAGACAAGACATCCGTAGGCGGACAGAAAAACTTTCTCAACACCTCGGAAATCAGCAAGCGAAACGGAAGAGTTTATCATTACACTTTTCCAGACGGCATTACCAAGCCCCGCATCACCTTCAATGTGTCAACCCGAAAAGATGAGACAACCAGTACGGAAACCAACCGAAACATCATCTTCAAGTTTGACAAACTGACAGGAGGATTTATCCCAGCCCGATGGTATAAGATCAACGTAACCATCTCGGGCACCAAAATAGGCGCAGCAAGCGATATTACAATCGATGATTTCAACATTTAAAATCAAATATATATCATGAGAATACCTGACACTAAATATTTCAGAATCATAGCAGTTCTATTTTTAATGAGCTGCACCCTCTCCCTGCAGGCACAGGGAAAGACCTATCATGTAACGGCTGAGGCAACAGACGGCGGCGACGGCTTATCATGGGATAAGGCTATCACCCTGGGAAGTGCGCTGAGCCAAGCCAAGGCTGGCGACGAAATCTGGGTGAAAGGCTATGAGAACATTAGCTTAAAGAATATCTACGTGGCTCCGAAGGGAGGCTTCGTTCTTCCTTCGGGCGTTGCCATGTATGGAGGTTTTGCAGGAAATGAAACCATCAAGAACGCCCTGCCTACGGGCAGACACAAATATCAGATGAAGTATCAGACAGCTCTGGTGGGCGATATCGGCACCAACGACCAGGCGAGCCAGCAACTGATCATCTACCCTGAGAACACCACCCGCTCCGACAATGCCACCCACGTTCTGACCCTCCAGATGGGCGTAACGACAGGCAACCCCAACGACGGCAACAAGCCAACCGTAGTTTCCGGTTTCCTCATCGCAGCTGGTAGCGCCAGTGGCGAGATAACTTCCCCAGAAGGTAAAGGTAAAGGAGGCGGCATATACGTAGTGAACAACAGCAACGACGCCAATGCCGGCAGTCGCTATTTCCGCATTTCGCAATGTAATTTTGCGAACAACTACGCCATGCGTGGCGGTGCCATCTATGTAGATCCATCCTGCACCAATACGCTGTCAGCCATCAGCTATTGCAGCATCTTCAACAATGTGGCAGGCAAGCGAGGCGCCAGCGACAACGAAGGTGGCGGCATCTGGATAGACGGAACAGCCACCATCTACAACAGCAACATCAACAACAACACGAACGGCGGTATCCGACTATCGGCAACATCGAAAATAATTAACTGTTCGGTAGTAGCCAACACCGTATCAGCCGTAGACCTGACCGCCCCAGGAACATCCGTCAATGGTGGCGGAACGGTTTATAACACCGTACTCTGGCACAATACCACCCTCTGCAAGAACGATACCCGTCCGGTATTCCGTTCCTGTGCCTTTTCCGAGGTAGAAGCAGCAGGCGGCACAGATGCCAACGGCAATGTGCACATAAGCATCCAGAACCACACCACCAAGCCAGCACCTTGGTTTGTACAAAGTGTGGCAACTCTGGGTTACGACTTCTCCTTCAGCAGCAACCTCAAGCAGCTTATCAACACCTCGTTTAATTTCGAAGAGACCTCAGCCCTTTATGGTGCAGGAAATCTGCAGTACTACCAGGACCTTGTAGAGAAAAGTACCCTGGAAGCCACAGGTTCTACCGACGTAAGAGGCAAGAAGCGCTATGAAAGCAACAGCATCGACATCGGTGCCTACGAGTATGAACGACTCAACGCAGGAAGAATCAGATACGTGATGCCTACCCGACAAGGTACTGGCGACGGATCTTCATGGGAGAATGCCATGGACGACATACAGAGAGCCATCAACGACCTGGCAGAAGATGCCAACGGCATGAAAGGCGAGGTATGGGTAGCAGAGGGAACCTACGAGATCAAGAACCGAATTGCTGAAGCCCAGAATGCGCCTACCTCTCTGCTGATGAAGGATGGTATTAGCGTATATGGTTCCTTCAAGGGCGATGAGAAATCACGTGCAGAGCGCTTTACAGCATCGACAGACCTGAAGGAGCCTTGGAGCTGGCATTATCCATCCATCATCAAGGGCAACGGATATGAAAGCACCACCTGGAGTCCTACGGATGAGGAATGGAAGGTGACCAGCAGTTCCTATCACGTGGTATGGTTTGCCCCATTACCTGACGGCGGACAAGCCTTCTCTGACAATGTGTATCTGGAAGGATTCACCATCGAGGGAGGAAGCTACCAGGAAACCAATGACCCGAAATTTGCACCCGACTGCGGAGCCGGTGTCTATATGGACGACCCTCATGCCAAGTTGCGTTACTGCATTGTGCGCAACTGTAATCCGGGCTTCAAGGATACCGAGAACACGACACCTCGTGGCGGTGGCATCTACTGCCGCAACGGAATGACGGAGGGTAACCTGGTGTATAACTGTTCGGCATACATGGGTGGCGGTATCTATATTGATGACGCCGGATTCGTAACCCGCAGTATGGTGACCAACTGTTCTGCCAATCTGGGAGCAGGCATCTATCTGAAGGGCAGTGCTACAGACCCAGACAAAGCTTATTATCAGATTCTAGCCACCTCTGTCGTCAGCAACAATACCAGTACCCGAAACGGTGCTGTGTATGTGGACGGTCAGGGACTGGTCATCAACAACACCATCACCAACAACTATACCACCAACACATCGGATGCCGCCGACAAGGAATCATCCAATACGGGTGGTGTGTATATCAAGGAAAAGGGTCTGATAGCCAACAACATCATCTGGAACAACTCATTGCTGCAGAGCACTTCCAACAGCAACCAGCAGGCTGCCAGGGCACAGGTTTATGCAGCCAACCCAACCAAAGAGACCGTACAATTCTACAACAACGCCATCTCTGACGTAAACGCAGCCATCTGGAACAACACCTATCAGGTGGGAACCACAGCCATCAACAATTACTATTCCGGAATGGGATTTATTCAGGGCGGTAAGGATACACCATTCAGTACAGCAGAAGACTTCAATAACAAGCGAGGCGTCATCACAGATAAGACAGAGGTGAACTATTTCTGGGAGTTGAAGACAGGAACCAGACTGCGCAATATAGGTATCAGCTATGCCCTCCTGCCATCAGCCTATCTGTATCAACCCAAGATTGACTTAAACGGAAAGCCTTTCAACTCCATCCCTTCTACGGGAGCCTACATGCCAGACAACCATGACTTTGTCTTCGAGCAGAACAAAACCGACAAGCGTCTGCGCATCTACTACGACCGTTCACGAGAACTGGTGGATGGTACAGGACAGTCATGGGCAAACAGCTACACCTCTTCTGCCGTTGATGAGGTGATAGATTATCTTGCCACCATTCAGGAAGGCGAAACGGTAAATGTCGTAGAAAAAGGAAGTACAACGAAAACTTCATTCACTATCAATAAAAAGGACGGCTACCAGTTTGAGATCTGTACCCGTGAAGGTATCTTTGCTCCAAAAACCGCTTATGTGAATGAGGAGAGCGATGCGAAGTCATGCACTTTCCGCATCCAGCCAACCGTGCTTCCACTTACCCTGTATGCCGGTTATCCAGCTTATTCGGAAAACCCAGATCCTACAGATTCCGACCGCAACCCAATCCAATATCGTACCGAGGTAAACGGCAATATGGAAGGTTCCGAGCTCAGCGATGGTCTTTACCATCTGGTACGCATCGAGGCAGGAGCCAATGTTACCATCGACGGCTATGTATTTACCCATGCATACGCTGCCGGTAAAGCCTATATGCCATACGGTGGCGGTGCCCTGATAGGCAGTGTGGATCAGATTAACGATCCTACCACTGTAAAATTCAGGAACTGCATCTTCGAGAACAACACTGCCATGAACGGTGCTGCTCTTGCCACCATGCCTGATGCCGAGAATGTAAATCTGGAACTGGAGAACTGCGTTATCAACAACAATACCAGTCAGGACATCAATGAGCAGCAGCTGACGGAAAGGCCTTCTATCATCTATCTGAACAAGAGCGAAGGCAGCAACAACCAGCTTACGCTGAAGCATGTTACGATTATCAACAATATCGGACTAGCGCCAGAAACAAAAGACTTGGGGTCTACCTCTTATGCGGCAGGCAACGTCTTTATTTACCAAGGCGCAACAATGGAGGGTTCTGACGCCTACAACAGTATTTATCCAATCAACACATTAGGCGAAGATGGCGCCAAGAACTTCAGCAATCCAACCAAGGAAGTGGGTGCCAAACTGACAGGAAATGTTTACTACGGCGGTTATGCTTCCTTCCGTCCTTTGACAAGTTCGATAGAGACGGATAAGATTATCAATCAGATTGCGATAACAACAGAAAATGCAAACGCCAAGGACATCACCGGAGTTTCACGTACCCTTGGTGGCAAGGCAGACTTTGGAGCCTACGAAGCAACCTTACCACAGGACGGACGAATTATCTATGTCCGCTCTTACAACACAGAATGGATTGAAAATGATGCAACCGGCAAGGAGCAGATAGACGGTTCACCAAATTTTGATCTTCTGAATGATGATACTTCAGGAAAAGTATATAATGGAACATCATGGGATACGGCTATTCATGGCAATGCTGTTTGCGATTTGAACCAACTTGCGGCTTATGACAATAACTTCTATGTTCGCCTTGCAGATGGTAAAATGATGGCTGCGACAAAAGATGTAAGTGCTTATTCGGAGTATCAGAAACCAACATCGTGGAAGAATAACACAGGAATATACGCAGACAATTACTATGGTCCTATCTCTGGACATTATAGTCATTTCATGGTAAATGGATATATCAATGACTATCTCAAAGATGATGCGAATGCGGATCTTTACTGGAATGTTTATCAAGGCAATACCAACCACAAAGACAAGTATTCAGACAAAGATTTCAACCTGATCAACAACGACAGAAAAGAGCGCTATGTTAGCGGTCTGCAGTTCGCTGTAGAAAAGGCAGCAAAATATAATGAAGAGCATAAGAACGAATCAGGCTTCATTCCAAAAGAAGTCTGGGTAGGAGCTGGTGTCTATACTGATTACAAGGGCTTTGTCATCAGAAACGGCGTCAAGGTTTATGGTGGTTTTCCTCATGAAGGTAATCCGAACATGGATGACCGCCTGCCATTGCTGTCACAGTACATTCCTGCACGAGGAGACAAAATGGACAAGAAGAAATCAGATTACGAAACCATTCTGCAAATCAGAAAAGAAAGCCCTGTCTATAGAGACAACAACGATGTTTTGCAGCATAATATGGGAACGGAAATTAACAGTAAGAAGGTAGAGCGCCACTACGTGCTGTACCAGCCTGACGTCTGCGTACCTACATGGCATGTAGTTGGTGATGGTTCTTCCACAACCACCCAAGCCAACAGTTACCGCTTTATACAAAATAACAGCTCTCATCCATATTACGAAAACTATCAGGGAAATAGTGCCAATGCGCCATACAATGTGAACATCTACAAGCAATACGAGAACGTGAAATGGGATGGCTTTACCATCCGCCATGGATACATTATCAATTATGAGGCAAACCGTGATGGCGGTCCTGGTGTTCGTGTTTTTGACAACGTAGAATTGGAAAACCTCGTCATTGTCAACAACCTAAACCACGGCTACCGAGTTCGTGGAGGTGGACTCTATATGGACGGGCAGAACTCCAAGATATCAAACAGTTATCAGTTTAACAACTATGCCACAAATGCGAATTCCGTATCCAAAGCCAAAGTGCCAGATGATACATTCAAGAAAAACGATACGGACTACGGAAAGCAAGACGTTTATGGTGGCGGTGCTTATATGATTGTAGGTACAGGTTTCAACATGGTTGTAGCCAAGAATCGTGTTAGTGGCACTAACGAGGGTGGAGGTGGAATCTTTATTGAAACAGCAACCTTCTACAATAACACGGTGGCATATAATATGGTTGAAAATATAGATAAAGGTAGTGGAATCATGCAATGGAGTGGTACCAACACAGGACTAAGTTCCTCTCTGTCTCTTTATAATTGCATCATATATGGAAATATCAATAATAATGGCGGAACAAATTACGAAGTAGGTTCTAAATCTGTGAATACTTTCAAAACTCCACATAGTTGTTACCTACCTTCTTGCACAGATGAATTGAATAATATTTTCACGCAAGACCCAAAGAACCTCATCAGGTCCGCTAATCCATTTGCAGATGGAGATAATGCAAAGAATACGCTCGATTTCCGTCTGGCAGCAAACAGCGAGTGTCTGAATGCAGGTACAGAAGACCTGAATCAGAACGGCGAAGCAAAAATAGCGTCTCTGCCTTCTAAAGATATGGACTTTACCAATCGTATCAAAGACTGTACGGTGGATATCGGTGCCTATGAGGCAGATAATACCGAGAATATCGCAGCGGAAGCAAAGACAAATACAGCTGGCATTGTAGATTATATCTACTATGTTACCAGCAACGGCTACGGCAACCGAAGTGGAAATAGCCCGGCAAATGCAGCCTGCGCTGACAAGCTGCAAAGCGTGCTGACCGCAGCAGGCAAACTGTTTGAGGAAAAGAACAAGGGCATTACTGATAACGCCAAGAAGAGTAAGGTATATGTAAAAGTAGCTGGCTATCAGGCTGATGAAAACGGAAACCGCTTCGTTTATCATGCCAACACCCTGGCTGACCCTAACGACCCACAGAGCTACACCTTCCTGATTCCTAACGGAGTCTGGCTGATGGGTGGCTATAATGAGGGTACGCAAAAGAATGGAGAACCTATAGAAGGTACCTATAATTGGGATGATGACCAGCGCGACTGTATCAGTAAATACCAGACCATTCTCAGCGCCAAGACTGAAGTGAAGGCTGGTTCCACCGTTACCCAGGAGGTGAACGGTTACCACACGGTGTGCTTCGGCAAATGGCCTACGGGTGAATTGGATGATTACAATACCACAGCCATAGAATATCGTGCTGTGATAGATGGCTGTCATCTGATTGATGGTAACGCCAGCGACAAGGCAGGCTTCAAGAGTATGGGCGGTGCTGCCGTCGTACCGAAGAAAGCCCACGTACGCAACTGTCTGATTACAGGTTGTGAAGCTACCAAGGGCGGTGCACTCAGTCTGCTCAAGGGCGGTATGGTGAGCGGCAGTGTCATCCTCAACAACAAGGCACAGGAAGGTGGTGCCATCTATGCACCAAGAACCACCAGCCAAATAGAAGAAGAGAAAGGTTTCCATGCCTACGTCATCTCCTGTACCATCGTCAAAAACGAAGCTACAACCGGTGGCGGCATCTATCAGGAAGACAACACGCTGATTGGCGGTAACTCTGTGATTTGGGGCAACACAGCACAGACCGATAATAATATCAGCGGAAAGGTAGACCTCCTATCTGCCGACTATCTGCAAGGCACCGGTTCGCTGACCACACAGTTCTACCCATACAACTACTGTTTCGTAGAAAAGATGTCGCTGCCAGCCAACATGATGAATACGGAAATGAGCAGCGACTGGGAAAGCTATTTCAAGGATCAAACCTATTATGTGCCTCGTGCATACTCACCATTGATTGGCAATGGTGTAGACAAATCGTACGTAGAGGCATGGAAGAACTATGGCATCAGCGACTACGATATCACGGGTAAAAAAAGAACCCTGAGTGAGCGACAGACTGCAGGTGCATTCGCACTCGAATTACCAACATTTGACGAGACCAAACTGCTGAAACGCCTGTTCGTATCACAGGAAGGCGGAGAGCTGGTGAATGATGCTGATATACAGAAATACTATGGCCGTTCCTTCATCACTCCTTTCAACAGTCTCGATGCTGCCCTCGATTATATCAAGGAGGCACGAGAAAAGAAAGTGGCTGACGAGGATACCCATTTCGAAATTCTGATGACGGGTGGAACCTACAAGCCGGGCAAGATGCGAAAGGATAAAGACCTTTCTCCTGACCAGAACACGATAGACCGCCGTCTGCAGAGTTTCACGATTCCTGTGAACGTAGATATCTTCGGCAGTTTCTCGGTGAACGATCTGTACTCATCAACGCCTGTTGATCCTACTACAGGAGAGGAAACTGGTGGAAAGTTTACAAGCCTGGGAGATAAGACATTGGTAGCAGATGGAGATATCAAGACCATCCTGGAGAATCGCAACAAAGATCACATGACCGACAACAACAAGAATGGTCTGATAGAGCCATGGGAGTTCCAGAATCCTACGATTCTTTCCGGTGACATCAAGGCATCGGAAAAGGAACGTAATGTTTATCATGTGGTTTACAGTAATGCGGAATCTACAGAAACTTCGTCTTCTCAGAACAACGAAGTTGTATTAGATGGTATTACCATTATGAATGGCGAAACCATGACAGAGCTGAAGTCTATAGAAGGAGAAGATAAAATTGCCGAGATTGGCCGTGGAGGCGGTATCTACACCAACCGCGTGAGCTATACATTGAACCGTTGCCGACTGATGAAGAACTCCGGTCTGCATGGCGGAGCTATCTATGCCAACAATGCAAGTCTGGATATCATCGGCAGTACGATCAGTGGTAATAGAGACGTATCGGAAAAGGCAAGCCAGGATAAGATTGCCTTGCCTGGTAAGGGAGGAGCCATCTATCTCTATCTCAAGGCATCAGAGAATGGAAACCTGCATATCATCAATTCGCTCCTTGCCAACAATGATGTGACCTGTGGCAAGATTACAAGCACAGAAAGTTCGCAAGGTGGTGCCATCTATATCCGTAGAGCAAGCGATGCTGGCAATATGCCTGCGAACTATCAGGATGCCTATATCGTGAACAGCCTCATCGTGAACAACAAGGCAAAGGAAGACGGAGCCATCCATGTGGAGAACGAGGTAAGCGGTACGATTACACCTATCTTATATAATACCGCCATTTGGGGAAATGAATCAACTGGTAATAGTGTTCTCCTCAGGAGAGAGCACATGCGCAACTGCGCCTGGGATGAATTACCGGAACCAAAAACATCGACGACAAATGATGGCAACATCAAGCTGAACAAGGAGAACATCGCATCAGATGGTCCACGCTTCACTGAGCCTACAACCATCAAGGGTTGCGAAGGCTATAAACTGGATGCCAAATGGAATCCACAGGCTATCTCTGTACTTACGGATGCTGGAGATGGAAAGAAGGACAAGGATGACCAGAATGAAACAGGTAAGTATTTGGATTGGTGGGATAAGCACAAGAATCGTCTGGAAAAATATGGCTATCCATCTGAGTATATCCGTTCTGCCAACATCAGTAAGGAATACAATAGATATGTTGGTCCGAAAGACGAGAATGGTGAAGTGACAGATAAGCCTATCGACATCGGCATGTATGAATTCCAGTATGTACTCAAGTTTACTGACCTGGAAAAGGTTTATATCGGAATGACACAGGAAGGCGAAGGTGATGGTAGCAGTTGGGCTAACCAAAGCACCGACCTCCGTGGTGCCATCATTGCCATGGCCAACCCATCAGGTAACTCATCAACAGGTACTGGTACGGGAATTACCAGTAAGAGACAGGTATTCGTTCGTGGCGGCATCTATTATTCGCCAACCTACTCTAGCGGCGATGCCTTCTCACTCTTTGTGAATAACGGTGACAAGGCTAAGTTTATCGAATCGATAGAACTCGTGGGTGGTTGTACGGGCAAGAATATAAATGATAAAGAGGAACAAGACTTCAGTAACCCATCGGTACTCATTGAGAACCCGACAAAGGTGAACGAAACCAAGAACTTGCTCAATATCACCACCAATGGTAAGCCGGTAACGATTTCCGGTTTCACATTCCAGAACCAGAGCGGCGTGGGAGTAAAGGCGAAGGTTAATTGGTCTAGTGAAAATAAAGGAAACCTATTAAAGGTACATAATAGTGCCTTTAGAAAGAACAAGGGAACCGGTATGATAGTTGACAATGATGCAGCTAAAAATAATACAGAAGATAACAAATCCGGTATAAAAATGTGGAACGTATTGTTTGCTGACGGAGAAGGAAATGGACTTAAAATAAGTAAATCCCAATCAGCAGACATAACAAATGCTACGTTTGCCAACAATAAAGACACAGCAGTTGTTGGAACCCAAAGTGTCTATAATTCTGTTGCATGGAAGAATCGTACTCCAAACATGACAACAGATATTCAATATCATAACGTTGTAATTGCTAACACTATCGAGAATGGTGACGTACTAAATGGTCCGAACTTTGTAGATCCAAAGAACGGCGACTATAGAATTAGACCAAGCCTCAAGTTGCTTGATCAAGGAAGCAACGAGAATTATCGCCAAAACGTAGAATTGGAAAGAGTATATAAAGGCGAAGAGATTGATTATCCTGCAACTTTAGCTGCAGAAAAGGACTTGGGCAATACTGCCCGACTGATTGGCAGCAACATAGATATTGGTGCATACGAGTGCGATACGGAGATGAAATCTATTATATATGTGAAGTCTGTTCTGACAAATGGAACAGGTGAAAGCTGGGATAACCCAACCAACGACCTGCAAGGTGCCATCAACCTGGCTGAGCTTTATGCCAACAAGCATGCAGGTGAATATGGTTACGTCTTCGTAGATAGAAATCTGAAGGCTGATAATGTCAATATCAGCATGCCGGGCGTCAAGATGTTTGGTTCGATGCGCGAAGAAACCAGTTCTAAAACAGGGACAACAGAGACTGAAAAGACAAAAGCTATTGTAAATGATCTCCTTTCTCAAAGAAAAGGAATCATTGAGTCTTCCAGTCAATCTGCCATCAATGGACTGACACTCAACAACGCAACTACTGGTACTGAAAACAGAATGTGTCTTGTTGATGGATTCAAGGTTTCTGGTGCAGTCAGCATACAGGGCAACAGCATGCTATCGACCTCTATCATAGATGGCAACATATCTGGCGATGCAAATGGCATGCTCTACAACAGTCTGGCATTAGGAACCGTGGAGAATGTGAAGTCAGTCAATGTAACAGCTGCAAAGGCATTAACAGAAACATCTGGTAGTGCAGCTAACAGATCATCCGTAACCACCACCTATAATAAATATGTGGAAGATGACTACTGGAAGTACCAGCTTGACGAAACAGCAAGCGACATCAATGCCAATGCAGACGCAACAGCAACCAACGAATGCATCGACAAGGTGATGCACAGCTATGACCTTGCCGGCAACAAGCGCATCAGAGACAACGTTGATAACGGATGTTTCGAGACTTGGTATCTGACAGGCATTGACGTTGCCGTAGCAAACAAAGCGGATTATCCTCATGGCAAATCTGTGGTCTATGTCATGACTAAAGACAAGGAGCTGCAACTCGACAATGGCTTCTATACAGAGACGAATCAGTTCAGTCCAGGCTTCCTGCTCTTGAAGCACCACGCTGGTTTAAGGGGCAACAACAGTTATGTAAACCTCACCAACTTTGCCGTGGAAAGAGACTTAAAGGCAGGAACCAACTTCTTCACCATGCCATTCAAGGCTACAAAAATGGAGGTATCGGGATCTGAAAATCCTGAAACTAGTGGCATAATAGCCTACTATTATAATGCAGCTACCCGTGCCAAGTACGACTATAAGTTTGACAAAACCAATAGTCAAGCATGGATAAGAGGCGTGGATAACCAGCGAAACTTCACTGCAGGTTTCAGAATAGATGCAAATGAAGCCAAGACAGTCCGCTTCTACGGAAAGAGTTACACAGAGAAAGACGGAAGAACCATCAGAAGTCTGCTAGGTCAGATTACGCTGGCACAGAACAACAACCGTCAGCCATGGTCGGACAGAGATACCGGCGGATTGAAGTTCACCCACAAGGAGAACATGGGCTGGAATCTCTTCGGTTCACCTTATCTCTGTGCCATGAACTATAGCGATATGGAATATGGCAGAGTCATCTATCAATATGATGACAACGGCAACTACAAGACTATCAACACCTATGATTCAGCCACGGGTAACACGCCAGATGGATATATCCCAGCAATGGATGCCGTGTTTACCCAGACTGCGACACTGGACAATTCTGAAATCGTGATAGTGGAGCATTCGGAAGCAAAGGCAACAACAGCCTATGCAGGAACCCGAGCCCTCGACATCGCCATCACACAGAATAGCAGAACAAGCAGAGCCGGCAACGACACACCAGTAGATGACCAACTCCAGTTGAACGCAGTTCCGGCACAGGAAGCAAAATCAGACTTCGACCTGGGAAGCGACGGTGTGAAATGGATGGCTAGCCAGAATGCTCAAATCTATGCTACCCGCAATGGCGGACGCTACTCACTCCTCTCTGCCGTAAGCATTGAAGCAGAACAGAACATCGGCATCAGTCTGCCAGAGACGGGTGAATACACCATCAGTATCCCTGACGACTGCGACGCCAGCGAATATGAAACCGTCTGGCTGAAGGACAAGGAAACCGGCAAGGCAGTAGACTTGAAGGAAGGCAGTTATCTGTTTACTGCCACCCAGACTGGCGAGATGAACAGCCGCTTCAGCATCAGCTTCAACCGTATGACAACTGACATGAAGTCAGACATCACCGTCAGTACAGAGGGAAGAGGTATCATCCGGGTGAAGGGATTGAAGCCAGACGACTTCATCAGAGTATACGGCACCACGGGAGTTCTAGCCGTCCAGAAGGAGGCTAGAGCTGATAATGAGCTACTTCGCACAGCCGTGAACGGTACGGTAGTGGTAGAGGTGACACGAGATGGCAAACAGGTTGCCGTAAGGAAGATAGCCGTAAGATAACGGGTGGAATACTGTAAAAAGACACCCGGAATAACGTAATATTACGGAATAAATGTTAATAAAGCGCAGAGATAATCGCTAGTTTCAATAATTGGCATTATCTTTGCGCTTAGTTTTTGAGATTACAAACAAATAAGTAAGATAAACTATGACAGAAAAAGAAATGTACAATCTGATAAATAATCAGAACAATCAGCAGAGCAATGGCTTTGCATTCAACGAACGAGAGCGCGGATTGAGCGGTGCCTTCCCTATATTGATGCGCAAGGTTTATACCTGGATGACACTGGCTCTCCTGATAACAGGCGTCACCGCCTTTGGTGTAGCTGCCAGTCCTACCCTCTTCATGAGTCTTCATAAGATGATGTGGGGATTGATCATCGCAGAGCTGGTTCTGGTCTTCGCCTTGAGCGGCGCCATCAACCGCTTGTCATTGGGTACAGCCACATTGATGTTCATCGGCTACTCGGTACTGAACGGTGCAATGCTTTCATCCATCTTCTACGTCTATAATCCGATGGTCATCGCAAAGGTATTCTTCATCACAGCGGGAACCTTTGGTGTAACAGCCTTCTACGGTTATACCACCAAGAAAGACCTGACCTCTATCGGCAAGATTCTCTTCATGGCTCTGATCGGCCTGTTTATCGCTACCGTAGTAAACATGTTCCTGAAGAGTCCAGGATTTGATTACATCCTGAGTTACGTGGGTGTGGCAGTCTTTACGGGTCTGACAGCCTGGGACAGCCAGAAGATCAAGCAGATGCTCCAGACACAATATGACGTAAGCGAAGGAGCCCAGAAGCTCGCCTTGCTCGGTGCATTGACCTTGTATCTCGACTTCATCAACCTGTTCCTCTATCTGCTCCGCATCTTCGGAGGAAGCAACAAGGACTAATTTAAGGACTAAGTTTAAGAATCATATAAAAAAAGAAAGTTGGCTAGCCCATCAACGGGTTGACCAACTTTTATTTTTTTAGAAAAAGCAAATGATAAAGTCAATACTGTTTTTAAATATCTATGATGCAAAGTTATCGAAAATCTCGCAAAGTTCCAAATAATTAGGCAAAAAAATAGTTTCATTCCTCAAAAATAGGTGTTTCATTGATGGAATGAAACTATATTTCGGAGGAATGAAACTGTTTTCCAAAGGAGAAAATCTCCATTTATTTTTCCTTAGCCTTCATATCGAAATGCAACTCTCCACCCTTCAGAATCTGCTGATGGGAAATGCGATAACCGTTCCAAGGTTTGCCATTCAAGGTGGAAGACTGGATAAGAAAATCATCCGCCTTCCTGCGATGAGCCGACAAGACAAACTGTTTGCCATTCTCCAGATTCAACGTCACCTTGTCAAAGCCAGGAGTACCGATATAATAATCCGGGGAACCAGGACAAACGGGATAGAAGCCGATGGAAGAGAAAACATACCATGCCGACATCTGTCCGGCATCGTCATTTCCCGACAATCCACCCGGCGTATCATTGTACTCGGTATTCAGGATATGATGAACACGTTCCTGCGTCTTCTCCGGAGCACCAGCCACATCATAGAGATAAGGAATCTGATGACAAGGTTCATTGCCATGCCAATACCATCCCTTATCAAACATTTCATCCAGGCGGGCAATCACCAGGTCTTCCCCATCAGCCGCCTTACTGTTGCGGATTACCTCAAAGAGTCCTTCCGGATTCTGAGGTACATACCAGGTATAATGACAGGTAGCACCCTCCGTGATATAACTCTTTCGATGCACCAGATCCATATTATTCTTCCACTTACCTTTCAGTGTTCTTCCATCTGCCCATCCCGTAGTAGGATTGATGACATTGCGCCAATTCTCCGAACGGTGCATCAGTTCCTTGTAATCTTCCTGGAGTTTCTGCTTCTGAGAAATATCCTGACAGGAATCCATCAAAGCCTTCGCCATCTGCGCTACAGTATAATCATCGTAGGCATACTCCAGGGTGCGGGAAGTCTGTTCGTTGGTATGGAAAGCATCTGCCACCGTATCTTCCAAAGGAATGTATCCGTTTTCAATATATGAGATGATGGCACGGCGTCCCTTCCCATCTTTATAATCCTTGCTGTAATAAGGTGTAGAGAAGGCATTCTGGCGCATGCCCTCGTATGCCTTCATCGCATCGAAATTGCAAATGCCTTTCACATAGGCATCGGCTAGAGCCGCACTCGCATGATCGCCAATCATCGCTGCCGTATAACTGTTCCAACATGGGAATATCGGCATCCAGCCACCCTCCCGATACATCTGAACCAACGACTGCATCATCTCGCCCGATAGCTTCGGAGTGATGAGATGATAGAGCGGAAGTTCCGCACGATAGATATCCCACATGGAGAAATCGCCATACTTCTTCGGTGAAGAATAAGGAGATGCGGCTGCATAAACCGAATAATCAACCGGAGTACCGGTGGAGAACTCAGGATAATCGCCATTCACATCGCTGATTTCATGAGGCAGGAAAGAAGAACGGTAAAGGGCACCATAGAACTGGTTGACCTTGGACTGATTCTTACTCTCCACATCAATGGTATGGAAACGCTCGCACCAGAATTCAGCAGCAAACTGCATCATGCTATAGAAATCCAAGCCTCCGAACATATAGTTTTCAGCATTGAGATTGGTCAGCGCATTCTCCCGTGAAGTAAAGGAAGACCCCGAAAGCCACTCCATTGCCTTGCCCGCCTTGCCACGGAAAGTAAGCCAGGCACCAATACGAGGCTTGCCCTGCATCTTCAACCCACGGCTTATCCTATTGTCACCTTCAAAGACACCATAATCGACGAGTTCATCTTCATCGTAAGCCAATACAAAATGACCGCTGAAACCTGCCGGTTCTCCCCAACCCTGATAAATGCGGTGAACAGGATTATAGCCATATACCACATGGTTGACGGTATCAATCTCTATATACCCCTGTCCCTCGTCACTGTTCGGATTGATGACCAGATGCACCAGCTCATTCTTATCAGGCGTAACACGGAGGATAGAAGTATGGCTCAACGCCGTGAGTTCTGCCTTGAGATGTTCCTGCCTGAGATGAACGGCATAGTAATGAGGATGGGAAATTTCATCATCATGACTGAAAGGCGTGGCACGCTGCTCGGGCTGTAGACGCAGGTTATCACCCAATGCCGCTACGGTAAAGGAACCGTAATCCTGCGTACAGCCACCCACTATCCAATGACTGTTGCGGAAACCCTGCAAGTGGGTATCCTTATAATAATAAGGTGCTATGCACTTCTGTTCGGTATCCTGTGTCTGAGGCGTCCAGAAGTTCTGTCCATTCGGAACGAGGACAGCCGGAAGGGTTTGTCCATGTTCCTCGCTTCCCTTGCCAAACATGCCGGCAGACCGGGTATTCGCCTGTGCTGTACCCACCATCGTATTCAGGGCATTGAGCTGACGGATATGCTCCAGATGGTGGATGCGTTCGTGCATCATCTGCTTCCATGTATTCCAGGAATAATAGCAAGTACCGTATTCTACCTGAGCAAGACCACTGAGTTGGATATCCCGCTCATTGAGCATGAACTTGAACAGGACGGAATCCTGTGCATTCTTATAAAACACCATCTGAAGGTTGGCGCCCATCGGAACCACCCGATCCATCCTGTCTACATCATCGCCCAACACAACTTCCTCCGGATTGCCCTTGGCATCCTGAGGAAGATGAGCGGTATTGAAGAGAAGCGACAACAGACGGTAGAGAGCTGTATCATGACCAAAACGTAACGTAGCGGAAGCCTGAGGGGAACGCAACGCAACATCAGCCTCAGCCTCGATATTCTGCCAAAGCGAAACGGCACAACGTGCCGGAATCGACTCATTGGTCGGCTCATTGCCATTATTGATGGTCATGCGACGGTTGTTGGCATCATAGATGGCACGGAATTCCTCATCCGTAAACAGCGCATTCAAACCGTCTTCTATATCCTGTGGATAAGTAGGGAAATTCAAGCCTACATCCTGAATAGAAGAGACAACCGCATGCAGTTCGGTCATCAACCGGAGCGGTTCATCAACGAGGGAAATATCCTTGAAGAGTTGACGGAGGAATCTGTCTGGTAAAACCTGAGGAACTACCTGAGTCCGTTTTTCCAACATCTTGATATCAGGAGAAACATAGGCTATCCAAGCCATATCAGCAGAATCGGTCTTGACATCCATCTGCAAATCCGGCTGGAGATGACGCAATTCGGAAGTAAAGGCGAGCATACTCTTGGCGCAACGGTCTACCACGCTGGAACGAGCCTTTACCTGATTGCCGGCAGCAAAAATCTGTGGATAACGCTGATACATACGGTCAGCAATGCCCCGATGCTGAAGTGCACCGAGCCTAGAGAGTTTTCCACCATTCCCCTTGGCATTCTGCCATACCCTGTTCAACATTCCCTTAACCTTCACGCCAAGCGGAGTAAGATTGCGCTCATCCTCAAAATGTCGGCAAATCCAGACATAGCGCTCATCCTTCGGCATCCAACGGGAACCGTGGCGACCGTAATGACTGATATAAAAAGGGGTGAAGCCAGCAGGAAGCTGTGCTAAAGAATCAGCCATCACATACGAAGCATCACCGAAAGTCCCCGTCTTCGCAGAAGGACCTCCTGGATAAACATAATATACGCCAGCCATCTGCTGACGGGTCTGACTCTGCACGGAAAGTGCACAAGCCAGAGAGATATATAATAATAGTACTTTTTTATTCATATAATTATCAAACGGAGTATACTCCTCTTTATTGTTTCACCAACCTCCAATCAATACCTAAAGGATTTCCCTGCATGCGCAGCACCCACGGCAGATTTCCTGTGGTAGCAATCTGCATCACGGTATGATCCTCATCTGCCTTCACAGTAATGCTCTCTGCATCTTGCGAAACCTTGCGCCATACTATCCCGTTATAAACGAAAGAATCTGTACTCAGAAGCTGCTGCAGGGCTTTCCGGGAGATAAACAGGAAGGTACCGTCCCGCATTCCATGATTGGAACGTTGGTTGCAAACATACAGGTTCTTGCCTTTCTGCGGACTATCCCAACAGAATCCGTCAGCCTCAGCCACGAGTTGACGAGGGATGAGATAGACCGACTGATTGCATTTCAGTACAAGGGTATCAGGAATACTCACGGAATCCACGCCCACCTCCCATTGACGATATTGACGATTGAGAACGAAGTGAGATATAAACTGCACAGGAATAGTTTTCCCGTATTTATCCACAAGTTGTTCACAAAGTGTGGATTTCTCTTTCTCCTTTATATTCAACGGTTTGGAAGCTTTATCAACAACTTTTTCCACAGCTGTAGGATGAGGAAACACAAGTTTTCCACCAGTTATCAACACATCGTGGATAACAAATAACTGCTTCCATTGTTCTCCATTGCTTACCACCTTCAAGTCCTTTCCATTAGACAGATGGATGGTATATTCCGGAACTATCGGTGAACCGACAATATAGAGATTCTGACCAGCAATAGGATAGAAACCCAGCATATTGAAAATAAGCCAGGACGACATCGCTCCACCATCATCATTGCCCGGCAAACCGTCAGGAGAATCATCATAGTTATCGTTCACTATCTGATGGATTCGCTGAATGCTCAAGTCTGGGCGCCCCACCCAATGATACAGATAGGGAGTCATGAAGCTTGGTTCATTCGCCACATTGAAATGGCCATTGGCGAAGAAGGTATCGAGTCGTTTGATGAAAGCATCCTTTCCTCCACAAGCCTCAATCAGTCCCGGAACATCGTGCGGAATACTGAGACTATACTCAGCCGACAAAGCCTCGTAGAAGAAGGTTGACCACCATGGAAGATACCAGGGCGCCACCTTGGTATCCGGATGATAAGGAATCACAGGATGATAGACCTTCGACTTGCCCCAAGGCACAGAGTCGAGCCATCTGCCATCCGCATCTCTCGGCATGATAAATCCCTTCATCCCCTGCCATTCATAATCAGAACGCCAGAGGTTGCGCCAGTTATGCGAACGCTTCATATACTTATCGTAGAGTTCCGGATAACCCAGTCCTTTTGCCACCTGGGCAATACACCAGTCATCATAGCTATACTCCACAGTACGATTGCCGGCACGGTCTATTCCATACGGAATATAGCCCAGCGTATTATATTCCATCAATCCACCTCTGCCATGCTTTTCCTCAGGCACACTGCCCACAAAGCCATCATCATCCGTTGGCGGCACTTCGGCATCCTTGATCATCGCCTTCAGCGCCAGTTCATAATCGATACCCTTCATTCCTTTGGCAAAGGCATCAGCAATGACGATATCTGCATTGCTGCCTCCTTGCGTTCTACCGTTCCAGTTGCCACTTCTAGCATCAGGCATATAACCATCATGCTTGTAGATATTGAGCAGGGAATTAACCATATCACGCTGCTGCGGTTCCTCTATCAGCGTAAGCAAAGGCATGGAAGTACGATAAGTATCCCAAATGGCATAGTAATCATCATAATAAGGCGTAGCAGAGAAATGAGGGTTTTCACCCGACTTATCCACAGGCATCAGCATCGTATGATAAAGGGCTGTATAAAACATCCGCTTCTGCTTTTCGGTTCCTGCGATTTCTATCTTTCCCAACTTTCTGTTCCAGGTTTTCCGCACATTCTTCAACTGGGTATCGAAGCCGCAAGACGGGATGTTCCGCCGGGCTTGGGCGATACTGATATGCGAAATACCAATCTTCAGATTGACGGTACTTTTCGAGAAGGCAACACCCAATCTTGTCTTTGATTCCTTCACCTTATTATATAGAGGCGCATCGCTATTAGATAAAAGCGCATCACAATTAGATAAAGGCACATCGCTCTGCAAATAGAAATATACGGTATAAGGTCCGCCATTGTTCCAGCCGCCCCGAACCGTACTCCAACCAGAGACGGCATATTTCCCATCACAAGTAACATACGAATCCACATACTGCTGAGTTTCGCGCTTATCTGGAATCGTATCTATCCCCAGGAAGGTAGCCACATCTATCAGGAGTTTTCCTTTCTGTTTTCTGCCATAATCCAATCGATAGAAGGCACAACGTTCTGAGGCGGTAATCTCCGTCCGGATTCCATTCTCAAAGGTACAAGCATAATATCCCAAGGCAATCTTCTCATCCACCCGTTTCTGGATGATTTCCCCAGCATCCAAGAAAGGCTGAATCAGGATATTGCCATACTTCTGTCCGCCTCCGGTTCCGCTGACGTGCATCTGCGAGAATCCCTTGAGAGGCTCAGGCATCGGCGCCCATCCCGCATTCGGCATAGACACGGCATCCGGTCCCGGCTTCGCCATCCCATAAGGCATGCAAGGTCCGGGGAAAGTTCTACCCAATCCCTCACTTCCGATACGTGGATCTACGTATCGGGAATAATCCTGCGCCAACAACGAGGATAGACCAAGGACGCAATATAATGCCAAGACCAAGATTCGCTTCATTATTGGTTTCTGGATTTTAAGATTTAAACAAATCATCAAGTACCACTCTATCATTGACTTCGGTAGAATGTGCATTATCTTTTAAGCCATAGGTTGTTATCAACACGAGTTGCACAGCCTCTTTCACCTTGGTCTCATCAGCAAAGTCAGTTATTCGATTTCTTAATCGTTCCTCTTCCTTTGCATCCAATGAATAGATACCCTTACTATATTTTATCTCACACAAACTGATAATTTGGTCTGCACGCTCAATAATCAGATCCACCTGGGCAGCGGGCACACTTTCCTTACTTCGCCAAGAGTAATATTCTGTTCTAATACGTTGAATACCCAAAGCCTCCTTAATTTGTGGAATATGTGCCATACACAAGCGTTCATAAGCCAAACCATACCAAGTATTCTGCTTAGGCGAGTTGATGGAGTTTTCCCAGAAATGCTCATCTGTTGTATGCCTGCTACAGAAATCGTGATAGAACTGGATGTAAAAATCGGTGAGCTGATAGATACCGTTATTGGTATTTATCTTTCGCTCCCTGACGTTATACTTACGGATAAAATCACAATTCTCCAAATTCACCAAAAGCTTAGAAAGGTGACCACCCGTTTCCTTCTTCAACTTTTCACTGATTTCCTTACGAGTCAATCCTTTCTTGTTGTTTGCCAACAACTGGATAATATCTACATACGCCTGTGGGCTTTTGAAAAGCGACTTAAACAGCCTGTCGAATTCCTTCTTCAATTCCGCATCACGAGAAAAGAAAAGCTGGTCAATATTAGCAGGAAGACTCTGGGCATTATCTAACAAGCTCAGATAATAAGGAATACCTCCAAGCACCATATATGTCTGCGCCATAGCTAACCGATTCCACTTGAAGCCATAGGTTGTCAAGTACTCTTCTGTATCATGTAGGGTAAAAGGATGAATGTGCATCTCGTGTGTAATTCTATTATGCAAACCGCCATGATTATCAATAATATTATCCACAATCCAGGTAGTAGCGGATCCACAAACGATTAACTTTACATTGTTCTGTCTATTAGCCCAGCCATTCCAAAACAAGTCCAATGCCTTCACCAATCCAGAGCGAGGTGTATCAAGACATGGCAACTCATCAATAAAAATAATAGCTGGCTTATTCTGAGGAACCTTTTTTACCACTTCTTTCAAAGCCTCGAAAGCCCCATACCAATCTGTTACTCTCTTTCCCTCATAACCACTCTCTTTAAGGGCTATGTTAAAAGATACCAACTGGTCTTTCTTATCCCCATCAATTACACCTGTCATATCAAAAGATAAAGCATCTTTGAAAGTCTCGGTAACAAGAAAAGTCTTCCCGACACGCCGTCTTCCATAGACAGCAATGAACTCGGAGCGATTGCTATCTATGTATTTCTTGAGCAAACCTTGCTCTTCTTCTCTTCCTATCAATTGTTTCATAAGCATTTACAGTATTTCATTCGTGGTGCAAATATACGAAAAAAGATTGAGTTACCACGCCGAAACCGCGCCAAAATCCTCAAATTTACCACATTTTGGCGCATTATAAAGCCGAAAGCGCGCCAAAATCTTCAATTTTACCACATTTTGGCGCAGCTATAACGCCGTTTGAATGCGATTCATCAAGACCTCCACATATCCATGACTCATCACCAATGCCTTGCTAGAAGTTTTCTTGGTTCCATCTTTCTTCGCAAAAGGGAAACAATCATTCAGCGACCATGTTTCGTTCACAGTATATGGGGGATGCTTGTCGAAATCCTCATCCAGCATGGCACTCCAAATACCATCATCAACTTTCGTCACCTCATAGTTTGGAACGACAATCGTCAGTTTGACCTGTTCATCTTTGATGTCGCAACGCACAAGAGGGCGAATATTGACGCAATAAGAGGAATAACCACCCGAGTGGTAAGCAATGCCTGGTAAATAACCCTTTGCCATGATAACCCCCAATTCCTTGTCTGCCATCTCTATCGATGAACTAGCATTGCTAAAGGTTTTCAGAAACCAATAATTCAAATCGACAAAGAGTTCATTTTTACTCTTGCCTCGCACCGAGATGGTTTTCTCAAACGTCAAAGCATTGTCCTTGTCCAACGTATCTTTTTCGCCAAGATAAAGCGCAATGTCTTTCCAACTTTTTCCATACTGATTAATCACGTAAGTCTCGACATCTCTTCGGCTCAATGTTTGAGCATCTACAGCTAGCAAGCCTGCCAACCACAGTAATAATAACAATAGATTCCTTCTCATAATCAAACAGTTTTATCAAAATGAAACAAACTTCGCCTAACAATTAGAAAAAAAGGGAGTGGCAGAATCCACCACTCCCCATTTATCATCATTCAATCGATTAATATCCAGGATTCTGTTCCCAACCATTCAAGTCGATATCACTTTGAGGAATAGGGAAGATACGATGGCGCTTGTCGAAGTTTGCATCAGGGAAGTCCTTGTAATGTGGAAAGAACTCATCCTCGTAATGACCGAAACGAATCATATCATTACGACGCCAGTTTTCATCGAAGAACTCACGACCACGCTCGTCATAGATTTCCTTCAATGTAGGCTCAGAAGTAAGAGTTGGAGCACCTGCATATGTACGAATTTGGTTGAAGAGTTCCTTTGCGCCACCAGTGCCTTGACGAGTAAGAGCCTCCGCCTTCATCATCAGGATATCAGCATAACGGAAAATCGGGAGGTCATTAGACTGGTTGCGACCGTTATTATAGTCGGCTGGAGTTGCAAACCATTTGATAGAGTGGCATCCCTGCTGATAAGCATTGGCATCATTTCCAACATCAATATCGTTGTCAATTTTGGCAAGAGTTATATCCTCTGTAAAATGCATTTGCACACCTTTATACATAAAAGGTTCCGTCGTAGGACGCAATGTTTTTGGGTCACGAACATAGACATCGCCACGAAGTATACTAAGGTTACGAATATCACCATCTAGGCAGAAAAGTTTGGCAAACTCTGGAGTAACAACCATATTTCCACCAAATGACTGCGTAAACTTATCCGTTGACCCATAAACATTAGGCAACATATTTTTCATATCCTTAAATGTACGAGGGCGTGCATACTGTAATCCATAAGGACTACCATCCTTGATGTCTTGGACAGCATCGTATGGTATGGCATAGATAAAATCCTCTACCGTCCAACCATTATCATAAGAGAACTTATGGAGATAATCTACTGTACCCAAATTGAATTTACCACTATTGATGATTTCATCGCAAGCAGCAATACAAGCATCCAATTTTGGATTAGCTGCTGTTGCAGCATCATACTGGTCAACAGACTCCGCAGTATAAACTGCCCAATTGATATAGAGTTTGGCAAGCAGAGCCTCAGCCATCCACTTAGTTGGTTTACCGTATGTATTCTCCGTTACATCCTCTGTCAAATAAGGAATAATATCCGTCAACTCACTCTCTATCCACTCCGCAACTTCCTTACGAGGAGAACGAGGCACAGACGTACCTTCTGCAGGAACACTTTCCAAGATAGGTGTGTCACCATAGTTATCTATCAAAATCCATGTATAGTATGCACGTATGGCACGAGCTGGTGCTTTCATCTGTGCAGAAGCCCCACTACCCAACTCTTCCAAAACTTTATTAGCCTTTGTTATGCCTGCGGTTACATCGGAATACCAACCTATAGATGCATCTGTAGGAGAGCTACAGTGAAGTGCTTGATTTGCGTAAGTATGACCATCAACGTAACCACCGTTAAATGCAACAGATGTAAACTCATCAGAGGCAAGACTCTGAGCTTCCATATAACGACGTCCAAGCGTACCTTTAAGATGGTAATACACATCAGCCATCTTCGCCTCTACCACAATCATAGGGTCTATTCCTGAATTCTGACTAGGATCTTCCGTATATTGCGAATTTGGAGCCATATTCAAATCCGTACAGCTGGTAAGTGCCATAGCTAACAGTCCAGCTGAAATAAACAATCTATTTAGTTTCATATTCTGTAATCTGATTAATAGTTATTACTTAACAGTCACAATAGCAATACGGTTTGCATGGTTGCTATCTGCACCCTTAGCAACAATACGTGTCACGTTTACGCCCTTATCTTGCAGATATTTAGCAACCGCATCCGCACGTTTCTGTGAAAGTTTCTGGTTAGCAGAAGACTTACCTTCAGGAGAAGAGTAAGCCACAATCTCTACATTTGAACCACTCTTAATACCATCAAGTTCTGCCGTGCTAACAATTTCTGCAGAGTTTACAGAGAATGTTACCACGTATGTACTCTGCACAAAGACTTCCTTATCCTTGCCAGGTACTTTCTTGATTACCTCCTTGATTACAGGTACTTCCTTGATTACCTCACGGTCGATATACTGTGGGGTAGCTTTTTTCTTCTTGCCACCACCAAAGTTAATCTTCACGCCTACCATAAAAGTACGTGTATGTGGATAACGACTCCAACGATAGTCGATACCTGGGTCAATACCACCAAGGTTCACCTCAGGGTCAAGTCCCTTGTAACTTGTAATGGTAAAGAGGTTGTTTGCTGTACCATACAAAGTCAAATCCTGAATCCAATCGTTGAAGCAATTACGGAAGGTATAGCTTAGAGAGAGGGTTTGGAGACGAACGTATGACCCCTTCTCTATGAAACGATCTGACGGAAGCGAACCAGAGGCATCACTAGCTGGGTTGTTAAGAAATTCCTTCAACACGTTCTTACCATCAGAGAACATTTGAGCACTCGTATAATGAGCACGTGCGCTATTATAAACATCATTTCCAAACACACCTGTGATAAATGCATTCAAACTCCAGTTCTTATAAGTAAGCGTATTGTTCCAACCTGCATTGAGCTTAGGCTGCGCACAGCCTGTTATAGAACGGTCTTTCAAACTTGGATTATTGGTAGTTTCGCCTGTACGATTACCATTTTCGTCAAGAACGTAGTACTCTGAGCGTCCATTTACAGTTCCTGCATACTGATATGTATAGAAAGTACCAATAGGTTCGCCCTCCATAATTCTCTGTGTCCAACCATCTGCAGAAACACCAGCTACCATTGGGTCACCCTGGGTGAGATTAGTAGTATGGAATGTCTCATTCTGCATCTTATCGACAGTATTCTTGTTATGAGAGAGGTTGAGGGTAGTACTCCACATGAAATTCTTGGTACGAACAGGCACCGCATTCAACGTAAACTCAATACCCTTATTGGTCATCTCACCCACATTGGCATCTATCCAACCATATATGTACTGAGTTGTTGAAACAGGATAGCTCCAAATCAAGTCTTTGGTCTTCTTATGATAAACCTCTACAGTACCATTCAGACGTCCCTTCAAGAATGCGAAGTCGAGACCAATGTTCAACATACCTGTTGACTCCCACTTCAAATCAGGGTTTGCATTCTTGGTTGCACCGTATGTGCGATAAGTCTTACCATCATATACGAATGTACCAGAAGCACCATACGTATTATAAGAAGAATACACATCGAAGCCCATGGCATTACCAGAGATACCATATCCCGCACGAAGTTTCAAGTTATCGAAGATGTGCTGGTTCTGCATAAACTTCTCCTCAGTGATATTCCAAGCAGCAGATACAGAAGGGAAAGTTCCCCAACGATTGTTCTTGCCGAATACCGAAGAGCCATCACGACGAATGGTTGCCTGAAGCATATATCGGCTATCAAACGAGTAATTCACACGACCATAGAAAGAGATGTTACGCACTTTCTCCAAATAGCCGCTCTGAACGGAGTTCTGAACGCCCAAGATGGTTTGTGCGTAAGACATATTATACCATCCAAGATCATCATTATAGTAACCTTCAACACTGAGACCGAATCCATCGTTATTCTTCTTTTCTTCCCAAGAATAACCACCCATCAAGCCCCACTTGCTCTTTCCGACCTTGAAATCGTAGTTGAGATAAGTCTCAAAAGTCTGTTCACGACCAAAATAAGTATTACGGGTAGCCTGACCATTCTTGTTGCCAATACCCTCCAACTGAGAGTTACGGGTATTATAGGCACTATAAGTACTTTGATAATTACTCCAAGAATAGTTGACACTCCAAACGAATCCCTTCCAAAGTTCGAGGGCGGTCTTACCAACAAACTGGTTACGTTTCCAGACTGTCTCAGACTTATTTTCCTCCATCAATGCAAGAGGGTTATAGTTCTTGGAGCCAGAGCCTACTGTCCATGTTCCATCCGCATTCTTCACTGCATTAGTAGGAGAATAATAGTTCATAGCATCAAGCACAGATGCACCCTCATTGCCAGATGGTACACCAAAGTGTTTGCCATACATCATATTCGCACCAAGAGAAACCGTAAGGTGGTCTTTCAAAGTCTTGGTTGACACAAGAGAACGGACATTGAAACGGTCAAAGCCTGTCATCTTGATGACACCCTCACGCTTTCTGAGATCGCCACTAATCATATAATTAGTAGAACCATTGCCACCACTAATGTTTACATTATGATTATGACTGATACCTGTACGAAGCACCTCGTCTTGCCAATCCATATTGGCACCACCATCCTTGAGAGTTATATTGTTGTCCTTTGCATACTGACGCAAGTCATCAGCAGAACACATATCATATTTCTTCAGTATATTGTCAAAAGCTACATAACCGTTATAGGTTACATTGGTTCTTTCCTTAGAACCCTTCTTGGTGGTAATGATGATAACACCATTGGCAGCCTTAGAACCATAGATGGCTGTTGCCGTAGCATCACGAAGCACGTCAATAGACTCGATATCTTCCGGAGACACAATAGAAATATCAACTCCAGGGATTCCATCCACTACATAGTAAGGTGACATGGCACCCGTACGGAGAGTAGAAGCACCACGAAGGGTAATGGTAGGAGAACCGTTAGGATCGGCAGTAGAAGAAACCACCAAACCCGGAACCTTGCCCTGCAACATCTGGCCAGGATCGGTGAACACACCTTGGTTCAAATCTTCTGCCTTCACGGTAGTAATAGAAGAGGTAACATCCTTACGGCGCATCGTACCATAACCAACAACTACGACCTCATTCAAAGCCGTATTATCTTCCTGCAAAACAATCTGGTTGTTAGAGCCTGCCTTTACAGTCTGCGGTGTAAATCCAATGTAAGAGAGCTTCAACTTTGCTCCCGGCTTTACATTCAAGGTATAGTTACCATTTATATCGGTAACCGCACCATTGTTAGTACCTACCTCCATGACGCTTACGCCAATAAGAGGTTCGCCATTGGCATCTTTCACGGTACCGCTGACCTTACTTTGTGCAAATGTGAGTGTACTCACCAGCAGAAGGGCGGAAGAAAGCAATACTCTTTTCATGCTTCTTCCATTTGTCTTTTGTACTATTTGCATAACTACTAGATTTTGTTATAAATAATCGGATGCAAAGGTAGTACTACCTTATTACACCTGTTTAAGATTTTAGTTTCAATTCTGTTAAAAGTTTGTTTTTTTAGTCGTCTATACCGAAAGTCTTTCCTCCATAGTTTACTTTCGGTCCAACCTGCACTCTCAGATCATCAATCTCTACATCCCTGGCATTCTCCACATAGACTCCATATACCTTATTATATATAAAGCCCTCGCCACGACATGGGCGTTTATCATATACGCCGCCATCATAGCCTGTCAGTTTCTTCAAGTTGAGATGTACATTGTTGAGATAGATATTGTTTACTTTATCCGAGGTATCTCCGCCGATAAAGCATCCGTTTTCTGAAGTGGCATAAATATGATTAAAGTAGATATGGCTCACCTCGCCACATCTGCCTACAGTCTGACCTTTAGGGAAACGCCAGTTGGCATCCTTGTGATTTCCATTGGCACGAGGGTAAGAAGTAACATAAATAGGTTCTGCCTTGCCCCACCATACATCGCTCCACAGCTGGCAATCCAGAATGATGTTAGAGAAAACCACATTGCTCACGGTTCCTTCATCACGGTTCTGAATACCGAGACCACGGTTGCTACCCTTGATTACGCAATTGTCGATAACCACATTATAGATGGAATCCATATTCTCGCTGCCAATCTTCACGGTACAACTACGACTCTCCATCACACAATTCGTGACCACGATGTCGTGACAAGAACCATATTCTTCAAACTCACGGCGGTTTTTCAGACAGATGGCATCATCGCCACTGGTGATATGACAGTTGGCGATACGCACATTCTTGCTATGATCGATATCGATACCATCACCATTACGGATCTTGAGATTGTTGAGCAGATTGATGCCATCAATCACAACCCCATCGCAACCGATGAGATGCACTGTCCAGTAAGCACCTTCCCGAATGGTAACATCACGGATATTGAGATTCCTGACTCCCATCAGGGTAAGCACGTGCGGACGGGGATCGAAGGTAGTGACCGGTTTGAGTTCGTAACTGTCAAAGAGCTCTGCCCCCATAAACTTGATACCGTTGCCATGAATCGTACCATGCCCAGAAAACGAAAGATTCTCTACATCCTTCGCCCATATCCACATCATTCCCTCACCCTCGTTCTTGCCGAAGGCGCTGAGATGATAGATACTCTCATCGGGATTGGCTTTCCAGACGGAATTGGTTTCCAGAACGATGTTTACGTTTGATTTCAACTGTACGGGTCCTGAAAGAAAAGTATGATTGGCGGAAAAGGCCACATCTCCCCCTCCAGCATTCGTACAGGCATCCACAGCTTTCTGAATGGCGATTGCGTCATCACTGATTCCGTTACCTCGAGCACCGAAATCCATCACATTGAAACTACGACCATAGAGAATACAGGGTATGGCCAACAGAATCAATAAGTTCATAGTTAATTTATTTACCATAGGCTTAAAGATTAGTTGCTGCAAAAATAAACAAAATAATTAAGATTTGCAAGTTTTTAGCAAGAAAAATACAAAATATCTCAAAAATACGTTTTATTCCCTCCTTCTCAAAACCGCAAAATGCATAATATGTATATTTATTCTGCATATTTCATGCATAATTGCAAGAGAAAACAACAAATTATCGTTAATTATGCAAATTTTACTCACATTTTCTTGGCGTTTTCATATATTTGTTGTAATTTTGCAACCGCAAACGTATAAAAATACATCACATGAAGGTAAAGAATAGCAGATTAGAAACATTAAAGATGCTTATCTCAAGCCAGGAGCTCAGTTCGCAGGAGCAACTCCTGCAAGCTCTTCACAAAGAAGGTTTTCAGATAACGCAAGCAACATTGAGTAGAGATCTGAAACTGCTCAAGGTTGCGAAAGCCGCTTCTTCCAGCGGTAAATATGCTTATGTCTTGCCAAACGACACCTTGTATAAGAGAGTTTCCCATCCTTCATCTGTTGCCAAGATGATGGTGAGTACAGGATTCCAGTCTGTCCACTTCTCTGGCAACATGGTTGTTATCAAAACAAGACCAGGCTACGCCAGCAGTATCGCCTACAACATAGATAACAGTGATATTCCTCAAATACTGGGAACCATCGCTGGTGATGATACGATATTTCTGGTAAAGAAAAAAGGAACTACCGAAGAAGAAGTAATCAATGCTTTGGCTGAAGTTATTCCTGATATTCATAGAGATAATAAATAAGAATACAAATACATTATAAATATACAGAGAAAATGGAAGAAGTAAAAGTAATGGTGGCTGACGAAAGTCACATCAAGTACATCGACACCATTCTGACTACAATCGCAGAAGCTG
>CAKPWR010000025.1 GCA_934196725.1 uncultured Prevotella sp. | reverse complement strand
ACGTTTGTCTTTCATTACTAAACACATTTTATTTATTAACCATAAATGTGTCTATCTATACCAGTATAAGTCAGGTAGAAAATGATGCGGGTTTCTAGAATACGCAAGGCAATGCTGAGAGCTGTTGCATAATGGTCTTTGCCATGCGGGCATGACCGGCATCGTTTGGATGAAGACGGTCGGTATCCGGCTTGTTGAACATCTGGGCACCGGCATCGTAAAGAGGGAAAAGACCGGAAAGGGAGTTGAGGTCGATGACAGGCACCGCCCATACATTGCCTACTTCCTTAATCGCTTTCACGTATTCATCGAAGAAGATGCCACGCACATTCTCGTACATCTCATCAGGCTGGATGTTCTTGTCGCTGCTTCCAAAGTAAGCACGATGGATAGGAGTCATCACCACGATTTGCTTGGTAGGATACATCTGCTTCAGCTTCGACATGGCGATGTTGATGCGACCTTTCAATGTATTCTTGTCCATGCAGAAGTGGCGGTGGCGACGCTGAACCATTTCGCTTGGCTTGTGGCGGGCTACTCTCACACTGTCGAAAGTCTCTGTATACCATTCGCCTACAGGCACACCGTTGTTATAATCGTTGGTACCCATAAAGATGAGGATGGCATCGAAATCATCGCCATGCTCCTTCTGGAGCTTATCTGCCTGACGGGGAATGTCGTTCCACTGTCTGCCGCTCACACCATAAACGTAAGGGGTGATGCCGAGCCAATCCTGCAAAAATCCCCAGTATTTCACCTTCGATGCCTTGATGTTCGGATCGGTGATGGAGTCGCCGAAGTAAGCCACCTTCTTGCCTTTCCAAGGATGCTGAAGGTTCTTGAAAGCCTTTTCTTTTTCGGCGATTTCTTTCTTGCTCATTGCCTTCTGGGCGAAGGCGGGTAGGGTTGGCATCGCCAAAGTCAAGGCGAGAGCCAGGGTAATCATTGTCTGTTTCTTCATTGCTAGTTTGTTTTTAAATCTTTTTCTGGATGCAAAGGTACTGCAAAAATCTCATACAGAGCTATTTTTTTTGTTCAAATATCACTCTTTTTCTGCTTTTTTTTGTAATTTTGCAGCCGCAAATAAAATAGGTATTATAAATTAAGGTATTAATAGGGATGACTGTAAGTTTGAATCACTTGGGAGATTTGGCGCGCAAGCGAGTGGCTGTGGCGGCTTATTATTTTGTACCGGGAGTGGTGTTTGCCAGTTGGGCAAGCCGTATTCCGGATGTGAAGCAGATGTTGCACTTGAGCAACGGACAGCTGGGAACGGTGCTTTTCGCCATTCCTATCGGTCAGCTTCTGATGATGGCTTTTTCGGGCGTCTTGGTAAGTAAGTTTGGCAGCAAGAAGATGATTCTGCTTGCCGAGGTGCTCTATGCTTTCGTGTTGTTCTGCATGGGAAGCAGCAGTACGGTGTTCCAGCTGATTCTTTCCCTGGTGGCTTTCGGAATGATGGCGAATCTGATGAACATCGCCACCAATACCCAGGCTTGCCTGGTGGAGAAGATGTATGGGCGCAACATCATGTCGTCGTTTCACGGTTTGTGGAGCTTGGGCGGATTCTCGGGTGGTATCATCGGAGCCGTCTTTGCCAATACGTTGCTTCCGATAGAGGCTCACTTTGGAGCCATCCTTGCGATGAGTCTTCTTATTATCGCCATCGGATTCCGTTTTCTGGTAGATGATGCTACGGCGAAGGCGGAAGAGGAGGATGTGCCGAAGTTCTCTTTCAAGACCATTGACCCGATTCTGTTCCTCTTGGGACTGATGGGATTTGCCGGCATGTTCTGTGAAGGTACCGTTTACGATTGGAGTAGCGTATATTTCTCATCAGTAGTAAAACCCGATGAGGCTTTTATCCGTGCGGGTTATGTGGCTGGTATGGGAGCGATGACGTTGGGTCGTTTCATGGCTGATGGGTTTGTTACGAAATACGGACCATCCAGGGTGTTGAAGGTTTGTGGTGGTTTGATTGTGGGTGGTTTGTGGCTGGCTGCCGCCTTGCCTTATCTGATTCCTGCCACCTTGGGCTTCCTGCTGGTAGGTTTCGGCATCTCTTCGTCGGTTCCTATCTGTTACAGCATCGCCGGAAAGCTGGGAACCATCAAGGCGAGCATCGCCATTACCATCGTTTCGAGCATCAGCTTCTTCGGTTTCCTGGTAGGACCACCGGTTATCGGATGGCTTGCTGAGGCTACCGGTCTCCGCATTGCCATCAGCATTGCCGCCTGTCTGGGCTTGATGATTGCCTTTGTGGCAGCAAAAGTATCCCATAGACTTTCAAAATAAAATAGTATCCCATAGACTTAAAGAGTGAAGTCTATGGGATTTTTCGTAAGATTCTCCATTATTTTCCGCTTTTATTCTATTCCATCTTTCCGATTAAAGCTATACCTTTGCACCCGGAAAAAACAAATTAAAACAACTAGCATGGAAACAATAAACAAAAGATTTGTGTATTTCATCTGTCTGGTATCGGCGATGGGTGGATTGCTGTTCGGTTACGATTGGGTAGTGATTGGCGGTGCCAAACCCTTCTATGAACTGTATTATCAGATAGCCGATAACCCTTCAGACCAAGGTTTGGCAATGACCATCGCCTTGATAGGCTGTCTGATAGGAGCAATGCTCTGCGGTTCGCTTGCCGACCGTATCGGAAGAAAGAAACTCCTGATTGTTGCTGCCCTGATCTTTTTCTTCTCGGCGATAGCAACGGGATTGGCTGATACCTTCAGCTACTTTCTGGTAGCCCGTTTCTTCGGAGGCATCGGTATCGGAGTGGCTTCAGGACTTTCACCTATGTATATTGCAGAGGTGGCACCTACCTCCATCAGAGGAAAACTGGTTTCTTTGAACCAACTGACCATCGTGCTTGGTATCCTGGCAGCCCAGATAACCAACTGGCTGATAGCAGAACCTATCCCTGGTTCTTTTTCATCGGCAGATATTGCTGCATCCTGGAACGGACAGATGGCTTGGCGATGGATGTTCTGGGCGGCAGCTTTTCCGGCTGCTGTATTCTGTGTGATGGCTTGCTTCATTCCCGAAAGTCCCCGTTGGCTGGCTATGAAAAATAGAGACAAGAAAGCTTTCGTTACCTTGAATAAGATAGGTGGAAACAGCTATGCTCTAGCAGAGTTGCAGGCGGTGAGAGAGGCTAATGAGAAGGACTCCTCGCAGGCAGGATTGAAGACTTTGTTCAGCAAGCCTTATCGTAAGGTGCTCCTGCTGGGTGTGGTGGTTGCCTTCTTCCAGCAATGGTGCGGAACGAATGTCATTTTCAATTATGCGCAGGAGATATTCCAGTCGGCAGGTTATGCCATCGGTGATGTGCTTTTCAATATCGTGGTAACGGGAATAGCCAATGTCATCTTTACATTTGTTGCCATCTTCACGGTAGATAAATGGGGAAGAAAGGCCTTGATGAAACTGGGTGCCGGCGGACTTTGCGGCATCTATCTCATACTGGGCATCTGTTATTTCTTCCAGATTACAGGTTGGTTTATGATCGTGCTGGTGGTGGCAGCCATCGCCTGCTATGCCATGACGTTGGGACCTGTTACCTGGGTGCTTCTGGCTGAAATCTTCCCTAACAGGGTGCGTGCCGTGGCGGTAGCTACCAGTACCTTTGCCCTCTGGGTGGGAAGTTCTACGCTTACCTATACGTTCCCTTTGCTCAATGTGGCTTTGGGCAGTTATGGTACTTTCTGGATTTATAGTGCAGTATGTCTGGGTGGTTTCCTCTTCGTTTCTTTACTGTTACCTGAGACCAAAGGCAAATCGCTCGAAGAATTGGAAAAAGAATTAATAAAACATTAAATAATTATGGTAAAAGCTTGGAGAGAAACAGTGGTGATTCCAACCTATGAGGTGGGAACCCCAGAGAAGAATCCTATTTTCTTGGAAAAACGAGTTTATCAGGGTTCGAGTGGAGTGGTTTATCCTTATCCTGTCATCGAGCGTATCAGCGATGAAAAGGTGGATAAGGAGTGGCACGCCATCTGGATTGAGAATGAATACATCAAGGTGATGATTCTGCCAGAATTGGGCGGTCGTGTGCAGATGGCATACGACAAGATCAAGAAGCGTCATTTTGTATATTATAATCATGTCATCAAACCGGCATTGGTGGGTTTGACAGGACCATGGATCAGCGGTGGCATCGAGTTCAACTGGCCTCAGCACCATCGCCCAAGTACCTATCTTCCAGTGGATAGCACCATCGAGGAGAATGCGGATGGATCAGTAACCGTATGGGTGAGCGAAACAGAAAAGATGTTCCACCAGAAGGGTATGGCAGGCTTTACCCTGCGCCCTGGCAAGGCTTACCTGGAAATCAAGGGACAGTTATACAACCGCACCAATGTGCCTCAGACTTTCCTCTGGTGGGCGAATCCAGCCGTGGCGGTGAACGATTATTACCAGAGCGTGTTTCCGCCAGATATCAATGCCGTGTTCGATCATGGTAAGCGTGCCGTGAGCAGTTTCCCTATCGCTACGGGCACCTATTACAAGATGGACTACTCTGCAGGTGTAGATATCTCTAACTATAAGAATATCAAGGTGCCTACATCTTATATGGGTGTCAACTCAAAGTATAATTTCGAGGGCGGTTATGAGAATGATACCCAGGCTGGTATGCTTCATGTAGCAAATCATCATGTGTCACCAGGCAAGAAACAATGGACTTGGGGTAATGGTGATTTCGGACAGGCTTGGGACCGCAACCTTACCGATGAGGATGGTCCATATATTGAGTTGATGGCAGGTGTATTTACCGAGAACCAGCCTGATTTTACCTGGCTGATGCCATACGAGGAGAAGCGATTCACCCAGTATTTCATGCCTTATAGAGAGTTGGGCGTGGTGAAGGATGCTACCAAAGACCTGATTATGAACATCAACTTTGTGGATGACCAGGGCAAGATAACCCAGGAAAACACTTCCGGAAAGGTGAACTTCAAGGTGTTTGCCAATTCCAAGCAGGAGGTGAGGGTGAGTCTTTATGACATGGAAGGAGAATGCTATAATAAGGTGTTGACTCTTAGTCCGGAAAAAGTTCTTGATGAGACGATAGAGGTAGGAGATAGCGCATGGTGTGATTTGTCTTTCACTATTGAGTCTCTGGATGGTAAGACCCTGATGGCTTGGGAACCTGAGGATGATGAAATCCGTCCTATCCCAGACCCTGCCGAGGCAGCCTTGCTTCCTGAGCAGATCAAGACCAACGACCAGCTCTATCTGACGGGTCTTCATCTGGAGCAGTATCGCCATGCCACCTATAATCCGGTGGATTATTACGAGGAGGCACTCCGCCGAGATCCTATGGATTACCGTTGTAACAACGCCTTGGGCTTGTGGTATATCCGCAAGTGCCGTTTCGACAAGGCTGAGAAGTATCTGCGTCGTGCCGTGAAGTTCTTGATGAAGCGCAATCCTAATCCATACGATGGTGAACCTATCTACAACCTGGGTCTTGCCTTGAAATATCAGGGTAATTTCTGGGCAGCATACGATATGTTCTACAAGTCAACCTGGAATGGTGCATGGCAGGATGCCGGCTTCTTTGAGTGTGCCCAGATTTCTGTGCAGCTGCATCGCATGGAGGATGCCAAGGAGGAAATCGAGAACTGTCTGATTCGCAATACCCATAATCACAAGGCTCGTGCCTTGAAGGCTGCTATTCTCAGATTGACTGATAAGAAGGATGAAGCTATCGCCTGGTGCGAGGAGTCATTGAAGATAGACCAGTTTAACTATGGTTGTCTCTTCGAACTCTTCCTCTCTACAGACAACAATAAGTATCTTGACAAGATGGTAGAGATGATGCATGGCATGCCGAACAACTATGATGAGCTGGCGCTCGATTACGCAGGTGCCGGTCTTTATGGTGAAGCTCTGAAGGTTTTGCAGGCAGCCATAGATAATAAGGCTATTACTCCGATGACTTATTATTATCTAGGTTGGGTACTTCGCCGGAAGGATCCGGATGATTGGGAGATTGCTGAATCTGCTTATGACCAGGCATCGAAATATCCATCAGACTACTGCTTCCCTAACCGTCCTGAGGCAGTTCTGGCATTGAAAGATGCTATGCATATTAATAAGAAGGATGCCAAGGCCCCTTATTATCTGGGCTGTCTCTATTACGACAAGCGCCAGTATGATGTGGCGATGGAGGTATGGAGAGAGTCGGCAGAAATTGATCCTAAGTTCCCTACCGTATGGCGTAACCTCGCACTAGGATTGTTCAACAAGGAGCACAAGGGTGAGGAGGCTGTGAAGTATATGGAGAAGGCCTTCCTGCTTGATACCGCCGATGCACGTATCCTGATGGAGCTGGATCAGCTGTATAAGCGTCTGGGCTACGACCATGCAATGCGCCTGGTCCATCTTCAGCAATATCCTGAGTTGATAGCCAAGCGCGATGACCTGCTCCTGGAAGAAATCACGCTTCTCAACCAGACAGGACAATATGAAAAGGCGATGAAGAAGCTGGATGCCCATCAGTTCCATCCATGGGAAGGTGGCGAAGGAAAGGTTAGCGGACAGTATCAGCTCTGCCGACTGGAATTGGCTAAGAAGGCTTTGGTAGCTAAGGATTATGACAAGGCTATCCAGCTACTTGGGGCATGTCTGGTTTATCCGCATCATCTTGGAGAAGGCAAGCTCTATGGTGCACAGGAGAATGATTTCTACTATTTCCTGGGTTGTGCATACGCTGCAAAGGGCATGGCAGATAAGGCTAACGAATGTTGGGAAGAGGCAACCAATGGACCACAGGAACCAGCTGCTGCCATGTATTACAATGATGCCAAGCCTGATAAGATTTTCTATCAGGGATTGGCTCTCCTGAAACTCGGCAGAGTGGATGCGGCTCACGGCCGATTCTATAAGCTCGTGAATTATGGCAAGAATCATCTCTTCGAAGATGTGGTGATGGATTACTTTGCCGTATCATTGCCTGATTTGCAGATTTGGGAGGCTGATTTGAATCTCTCTAATCAGATACATTGCAAGTACATGCTTGCCCTAGGTTTCTATGGCTTGGGCGATAAGAAGCATGCTGAGCGTTATCTGAAAGAGGCTTCCCGATTAGATAAGAATCATTTAGGAATATTATCATTTAATAGTTTGGTAGAACTTAATCTATAGTAGAGATGATATAATCATATCATAAGTGTAGATTTATATGAAGAGTCCCTACGTCTATGGTAAATATAGATGTAGGGACCATTTTATCGTATCTGTTTCCTTATTTCTTGGAATCTCTGTATTTCTTAGGCGATATTCCCACGATTTTGGTGAAAAGGCGTGAGAAATAGAAGGAATCCTCGAATCCCACCTTGTAGCTTATCTGGTTGATTTTCATATCCGTGGTATCCAGCAGCTCGCAGGCTTTCTTGATTTTCAGATGATTGAAATAACTCAACGGACTGTGCCCCGTGGCACCCTTGAAGATGGCAGAGAAATGGGAGTTGGAATATCCGGTATATTCGGCCAGATCGTGCAGGGTGATGGATTGCTCCAGGTTCTCCTCCATATATCTCAGTGCTGCATTGATGATGCTATGTGTCTCGCTTTCATCCTGTTCCTCTCTCTTGTGGAATTTTCTGTATTGAGGGAGATAGCGCAACGAACCGAGATAGAAATGCAGGAGCGATGAGGTGTATCGCAGGTTTTCCAGGGTATATCCATCGGATAGGGTAAGAAATATATCTTCGAAGATGTTGTTTCTGTCGGCTATCCTAGAGTTCAGATTGGTGGATATGGTGGTTGGCTTCTCTGCATCTTCTGCATAAATATGAGCCAAGGTGCCGCGGAAGTGAATCCAGTAGATGGTCCAGGGATCATCGTTGTTGGAGGCATAAGCATGAGGGGTATTGGCTGGCACGATGAAATATTGGTTGGCTTTCACTTCATATTGCTTGCCTTCGATGCTGTAATGTCCGCTGCCTTTAACGCAATAAATCAGCACGCACTGGTCTATGGGCTGCGTCCGCTCCCTATAATGATAGGTGGCGTGCGGATAGTAGCCCATGTCTGTGATATGCAGGGTTCGCAACACTGGGTCAGATTCTGCCAGATCCAGAATCATCTCAGGCATAATGAGCGAGCGTTCCCCTTGAAATCCGTTTTTTATCTTGATTTTTTCCATTATATTCTTGTTTCTGTTCGGAATGTCCAAAGTTGTTTTTTCCTTTATTCTCTGCAAAAATACAAAAAAATATTGGTAGGGATTCGATTATGACCGAAAAAACAAAGAATAAGAAGAATATCTATGTTTATTGTACAAAATTATAGGTAAATATTGCCGTGAAATTTGTAATTTTGCCCACAAATAACAAAAACACTATAAATGGAAATGAAGACTAAAACATTATTTGCAGCGATGTCGTTCCTGACAATCTGCCCGATGGCTGCCCAGGCGCAGATTCCGCAGCAGAGCATCCGATGGGATAAGCATAGCCTTATCTTCGATGGCAAGCGAGTGGTGCCGGTGATGGGAGAGGTACACTATTCCCGTATCCCTCAGAATGAGTGGAGAGAGGAAGTGAGGAAGATGAAGCAGGGTGGCGTTACCATGATTGCCGCTTATGTGTTCTGGAACCATGTGGAGGAAGTGGAAGGCGTGTTCAACTGGAGTGGACAGCGCAATCTTCGTGGCTTCCTCGAGGTTTGCAAGCAGGAAGAGATTCCGGTGGTTCTCCGTCTGGGCCCTTTCTGCCATGGCGAGGTGCGCAATGGCGGTATCCCCGACTGGATGTTTACCAAGGGCTGCAGGATGAGAGAGGAGAATGCCGTCTTCCTGAAATATACCACCCTTTTGTATCGCCAGATTTTCTCGCAGGTGCAGGGATTGCAGTGGAAGGATGGTGGTCCGGTGGTTGCCGCACAGTTTGATAATGAATATCGAGGCAGGGGCAGTTATCTGATGACGCTGAAGAAGATAGCCCAGCAGATAGGTTTCGATTTGCCTTTCTATACCCGTACGGGATGGCCGGAACTGAAAACACCGGTGCCTTTCGGCGAGATGGTTCCGCTTTACGGCGACTATGCCGATGGTTTCTGGGAGCGCAGCCTGAAGGAGGCGGCTGGTAATTATTACAAGGCTTTCAACTTCAAGGCTTTCAGAAGCAGTACGGCAATTGCTACCGAACAGCTTGGAAAACAGGAGGCGAAGATCAACAAGGGGGACGAAGCCTATCCTTACTTTACATGCGAACTGGGTGGAGGTATGATGACATCCTACCATCGCCGTCCGTATATTTATCCGGAAGATGCGTATTCTCTGGCTATCGTAAAACTGGGCAGCGGAAGCAATCTGCTGGGTTATTATATGTATCATGGCGGAACCAATCCTACTGCGATGATGCCCGGTAATCTGGATGATGGCAGTGCGGTTTATCTGAATGAAAACCAGCGTACTCAGGCTACCAATTATAATGATATGCCGGTGAAGACGTATGATTTCCAGGCGCCTCTGGGCGAGTTCGGACAGAAGAATGCGCATTATTTCATGCTTCGCAAACTGCATCTCTTTATGCATGATTATGCAGAAGTGCTGGCTCCGATGGAGGCTACTTTCCCATGTAGTCAGGATATAGAGAAGGGTGATGATTCGCATCTTCGCTGGTCGCTTCGTTCTAAAGATAAGAGCGGTTTTGTTTTCATCAATAACTATGAGCGATTGCAGCAGTTGTCTGCCAGGAAGAATGTGCAGTTTGATGTCTGCGGTGTGAAGTTCCCTCAGCGTCCGATGACGGTTCCTGCCGGTGCGATGTGCATCTTCCCTGTAAATATCGATGGCATCCGCTATGCTACGGCACAGTTGATTGCCAAGCGGGATGGAAAAATCTATTTGGAACAGATCAAGGGTATTCCTACCGAGATAGCTGTGGATGGAAAGGTGCTGAAGAATGTGAAGGCGAAGGGAATCGCCAAACCGGTTTATAAGAACATCTATCTTGTAGATTCCAAGACAGCGGAGCATCTGTTCCTGCAGGAGGAAGGGAAATCAATGATGTCTCTGGCTCCATCTTTTAAGAAAATCAAGGAAGCAGAGGGTGTTCGCAAGATAACCATGGGTGTGCAGAAAGTGGCTGAGGAACCATCTGATGCCGACTTCAAGAAGGCTGCGGTTTATCAGCTAAATCTTTCGCCTGAAATGCTGCAGGGCAGAAATCTCCTGAAAATCCAATATCGTGGCGATTGTGCCCGACTTTATTGCGATGGCAAACTGGTGGCTGATAACTTCTATAATGGCCGTCCGTTTCTGATGGGATTGTGGCGCCTGCCTGCCGGTTGCCAGAAGCTGGAACTCCGCATTCTTCCTTTGCAGAAAGATATGCCGGTTTATTTCCCTCGCGAAGCAGATGTGGCGAAGGAGGGAGAAGAAATCGTGAAATTAGAATTAATTCAACAATAAATGATTCAACCATCAATGAGAAATATTGTTTTGATGATGGGCTTGATGGCTTGTGCTTCCTTGCAGGCACAGGGCATCAGCTCTAATAACAGGATAGACCTCTCGGGGCAGTGGCGATTCTCGCAGGGAGATGCGCCTACCTATGAGGATGTGGTCAAGTTGCCGGGCTCGATGCTCACCAACGGCAAGGGTGATGATGTCTGTACCCATACGCAATGGACGGGAAGTCTCTACGATTCTTCCTTCTATTTCAATCCTTATATGGAGAAATATCGCCAGGAGGAAGTGCTGGCAAATGGGAAGCATCGCATCAAGGGAACCATGAAGTTTCCTTTCTTCCTTACCCCCGAGAAGCATTACATCGGCAATGCGTGGTATCGCAAATCGGTGTTTGTGCCCAAGGAATGGAAGAAGCAGCGCGTCATCCTCTATCTGGAACGCCCACATATAGAGACTTCGGTTTATATCAACGGCAAACTGGCGGGTAGGGATTCTTCGCTGAGCGTGCCTTATGAGTTTGATGTTACACCTTATATTATATATGGCAAGGATAATGAAATCAGCATCAAGGTGTATAATGGTATCGAAAATGTATGCGTGGGTCAGGATTCGCATAGCGTAACCGACCAGACCCAGGGCAACTGGAATGGTATCATCGGCAAGATGGAATTGCAGGCGCATCAGCAGCAGTATATCCGCAACCTGCAGGTTTATCCTGATGTAAAGGGTAAGCAGATTAAGGTGGTGATGGATGTAACGGGGGCTGCCCCGAAGGCTGATTTCCTGTTTGATGTAAGTGGCGTCAAGCATTCGTTTTCTAAAATAAAGAGAGAAAGTGATGGAAAATTCTCCGTCATCATTCCGATGGGCGAGAATATCAGGCTTTGGGATGAATTCCATCCGAATCTTTATACCCTTACTGCTACTTTGGGCAAGGAATCTATCAGTACCACCTTTGGTATGAGCGAGATTTCTATCGAAGGCAGACAGTTTTATATGAACGGCAAGAAGATTTGGATGCGAGGAACGGTGGGCAACTGCTGTTTTCCGGAAACCGGTTATCCGCCAACCGATGAGGCTTCGTGGCTCCGTATCTTCAGAAAATGCAAGGAGTATGGACTCAATATGATGCGATTCCATTCCTATTGTCCTCCCGAGGCGGCTTTCTCGGCTGCCGATCAGGTGGGAATCTATCTGCAGCCCGAAGGTCCATCTTGGCCAAACCATGGTGTGAAGTTGGGCAATGGCATGACCATCGACCGTTATCTTATGCAGGAAACCCAGCGAATGGTTGAGAAATATGGCAATCATCCTAGCTTCTGTATGCTTGCTGCGGGCAATGAACCTGCGGGAAACTGGGTGAAATGGGTAGGCAATTTTGTGGAAGAATGGAATAAGTCTGGTGATAAGCGCCGTGTATATTGTGGCGCATCCGTTGGTGGCGGTTGGGCCTGGGACCCTAAGAGCGAGTATCATGTAAAGGGTGGTGCACGTGGATTGGATTGGGACAAAAAGGCTCCGCAATCGGAAGACAACTTCGATGGGGATATGGTTCATGTGGTTCAGAAGGGAAGAACACCGATTACTTTCGATGTGAACGAACCTAGAGTGACCCACGAGATGGGACAGTGGTGCGCCTTCCCGGATTTCAAGGAGATTTCGCAATACACGGGAGCCTATAAGGCCCGCAACTTCGAGATCTTTTCTGATTTGCTGAGAGATAACGGAATGGCGAGTCAGGCAGAGAAGTTCCTTCATGCCAGCGGCAAGTTGCAGACTCTGGCATATAAGTATGATTTGGAGCGCAACCTGAGAACCAAGGATTATGCGGGCTTCCAGTTGCTGGGCTTGAACGATTATAGCGGACAGGGCACAGCTCTTGTGGGCGTATTGAATGTGCATTGGAAGGAAAAGGGATATTGCGATGTCAAGGATTGGACGGAGTTCTGTTCGCCTATCGTTCCTCTGGCTAAGTTCCCGAGATTCGTTTTCTCTTCAGAAAACAAGGTGCAGGTTCCTGTGGAACTCTATAATGCGTATCACGAGCCGTTGCAGAATGCGGAGGTGACATACGAGGTGAAGGACGAAAACCAGCAGGTTTTGGCTTCAGGAAAACTAGAAAAGTCTTCGCTTCCTGGTAATTCGCTTTCAGCCAATTCGCTTGCTGATAATCAGTCTTCGCTTCCTGTGGGTAAGAACATCGATTTAGGCAATGTATCTCTGGATTTCCCTCATCTCCATATTCCGTCTCCATCGCAATTGGTCTTGGAGATTCAGGTGAAGTCTTCCAATGCTCCTGTAGCCCGTAACCATTGGGATTTCTGGGTGTATCCATCTCAAATAGAGATGCCGAATACAAAGGCGCTTAAGGATATCTATATAGCAGATAGTCTGGAAGCCAAGGCACAGAAGGTGTTGCAGAAAGGTGGCAAGGTGCTGCTTCTGGCTGCCGGAAAGGTGAAGATGGGCGAAGATGTGAAGCAAACCTATCTGCCGGTGTTCTGGAACACCAGTTGGTTTAAGATGCGTCCGCCTCATACCACGGGTGCTGCCATCGACAAGACTCATCCGCTCTTCAGAAATTTCCCTACGGATGACTGGGCAAACCTGAACTGGTGGGAGTTGCTGAACAAGGCGCAGGTGATGAATCTCCGTGAGTTTCCGAAGGATTATCAGCCGGCTATCCAGCCGATAGATACCTGGCATGTGAGCCGAAAGCTCGGTATGATGATTGAAGCCAAGGTGGGTAAGGGCAAGTTGCTGATGACTACGATGGATGTAACCAGCGACTTGAATCATCGTCTGGTAGCCAACCAGATGCGTTATGCCATTCTGAAGTATATGATGAGCGAGGATTTCCAGCCGGCAATGGAGGTGGATAAGCAGGTGATAGAAAATCTCTTCACGAAATCGGCGCCAGCCGTGAATATGTTTACCAACGATTCTCCGGATGAACTGAAGCCGAAGCTGAAGTAAATGACAGTTTGGTATTTCGGGATATTAAAAAAAAGCCCCTAGACTTCAAGGAAAAAGTCTAGGGGCTTTTGTTATGCATAGGGAACTATATGTATTATATAAACAAACTTCCTATCTGGAAAACCAGGGCTGATACTACCCATGCCAAAAGCGTGGTGTAGCCGGCGGCAAAGCCTGCCCATTTCCAACTGCCCGTCTCGCCCTTGATGGCTGCTATCGTGGCGATGCAAGGGAAGTAGAGCAATACGAAGAGGAGGAAACAATAGGCGGTGAGCGTTGCCTTGGATTCCGCCTCGGCATCGCTGTAACCGTAGGTCTTCTTCAAATCTGAAGTCATCTGCTTCTTTAAGACCTCGTATTTTCCGTCTTCATCGTTGTAATCCTGATCGTCAGAGAAACTGTCGTTGTTGCTGTAGAGCACACCCATCGTTGAGGCTACAATCTCCTTGGCACCTACACCGGAAACCAAGCCCACATCCAGTTTCCAGTCGAAACCCTGTGGAGTGAAGATAGGCTCGATGGTCTTACCGATTCTGCCGATATAGCTCTGCTCCTGCTGTGCCTGGTTGTCAAGCTCCTCATTGTGAGGGAAGTACCCCAAAGCCCAGACGATGATACTTGCCACGAGGATGATGCCACCCATTTTCTTCAAGTACTGCTTACCCTTCTCCCAGGTATGTCTGCCTATCGCCTTCCAGGTAGGGAAGCGGTAAGGAGGCAGCTCCATCACGAATGGGGTATCTTCGCCCTTCACCACGAAACTGGCAAAGATGCGGCTCAATATCACGGCTAGGAAGATGCCGATGAGATAGAGCGATACCATGATGAGCGAACGGTATTGGATGGCAAAGAACGTTCCGATGACCATGATGTAGATTGGCAGACGAGCCGAACAGCTCATCAATGGCAATATCAGCATCGTAATCAGACGGGAACGGTGACTCTCGATGGTTCTCGTTGCCATCACTGCAGGTACGTTACATCCGAATCCCATAATCAGCGGGATGAATGACTTGCCATGCAGACCCATCTTGTGCATCAGTTTATCCATGATGAAGGCGGCACGAGCCATGTATCCCGAATCCTCCATATAAGAGATGAAGAAATACAGAATCAGAATCTGTGGCAGGAATACGATGACCGCACCTACACCACCAATCACACCATCTACCAGCATATCCTTCACTGGTCCATCCGGCATCGTATTGCTGATGAATTCTCCCAGCCATGCCACGCCGTCCTCAATCCATCCCTTAGGAATCTCGCCCAGTACGAAGGTAGCTGAGAACATGATGAACAGCAGGAGGATGAAGATAGGAAATCCTACATATTTATTGGTCAGGATGCTATCGATGAGGTGGGTTACCTGATAGGTATCCTTCGCCTTGCCCGGTTCGTAACCCGCTTCCTGCAATGCACCATGAATAAAACCGTATTTGGCATCCATGATGGCAGTTTCGCTATCTTCCAGGGTCTCTTCCTTTACACGCTTGGCAGCCTCGTCGCGGGCTGCGAAGATTTCCTTCGCCGATTTCAGATGGCTGACGTATTCCTCGGCATGTCTATCATTCTCCAATAACTTGATGGAGAGGTAACGGGTAGAGTAGCGCTGGCGGATGGAATCATCTACCTTCAGATATTTCTGGATATGCTCGATACCATGCTCTATCTCATGTCCGTGGTTGATATGGATATGGCGATAGTGAGCGCTGGAATCTTCCTTGCCTTCGTAGAGTTCGATGATGGTCTCGAAGAGCTTGTCTACGCCTCGGCCATTGGTGAAGACGGTAGGAATCATCGAGATACCGAAGAGTTCGCCCAGTTTGTCGTAGTCGATGTTATCGCCACGCTTCTCGGTTTCATCAAACATGTTGAGGGCGCAGACCATGCGGATGTGCATGTCTATCAACTGGGTGGTGAGATAGAGGTTGCGCTCCAGGTTGCTGGTATCGATGACGTTGATGACGATATCCGGCGTGTGCTCGATGAGCTGCTTGCGCACATAAAGCTCTTCCGGAGAATAGGCTGAAAGGGAATAGGTGCCCGGCAAATCTACCAGGTTGAAGTGGTAGCCGTTGAAATCAGCTTCACCCACTTTGGCATCCACGGTTACGCCACTATAGTTGCCCACACGTTCGTGAGCACCCGATGCGAAGTTGAACAATGAAGTCTTTCCGCAGTTTGGATTTCCCACCAGTGCCACGTTGATGACGCGGTGGAGTCTTTCTGCTTCCTGTTCTGCCAAGGCTTCGTTGCTGGCATTATCTTTTCTTTCAGCCACGAGCATCTTGTCGCCGAGCGCATTCCCGTCGTTATCAGTTGTATCTGTTACTTGTGAGTCAATTACCTGCTGGCGGTCTACATCGTCAGCTTTATTCAGTTGGGCATCATGTTTGGCCTCTTCGATGGAAACCACCTCGATATGGTCAGCTTCGCTATGACGAAGAGAAACTTCATAGCCCATGATTTTGTATTTTACAGGGTCCTGGAGTGGGGCATTGAGAAGTACATCTACCTTCTTGCCCTTGATGAATCCCATCTCGATGACTCTCTTGCGGAAGCCACCGTGGCCGGATACCTTGACGATAACGCCACTTTCACCTGTTTTGAGTTCTGATAATTTCATATTCTATTTTTTTCTTTCCAACTGCAAAATTACGAATAAAAATCTGTAAATCGGTAGCAATGAAGTTATTTAAAACAAAAATACCTAGAAATGATGAGAGTATCATCAAATCTAGGTATTCTTATCATTATTTGTTATGAGTCATCTTTTAGGATGATTCACCTTTTCTTATGATTCCTTCTTTATGCCTGCAAGTTTCTGCCATGGCAGTTCTTGAACTTCTTACCGCTACCGCATGGGCATGGATCGTTAGGACGAGGCATGCGCTCTGCACGGTATGGAGTGCGGTTTACTTCAGCGTTCTCGCGAGTATCCTGATTGGCTGCTGCCTCTTGAGCTGCACGCTCTGCATCGATGTCAACCTTGCTCTCTACGTAGTTCTGCTGGGTGTGCTGCTCTGGTGCTGCTTCCTGAACCTGCTGTTCCTGCTCCATTACTGGAATCTGACCACGCATCAGGATGCTGCTGATACGGTCGTACATGTCGTTGATCATGCCGTCCCAAATCTTAGCACTCTCCAGCTTGAAGATCAACAATGGATCCTTCTGCTCGTAGCTGGCATTCTGTACAGAGTGGCGGAGTTCATCGAGCTTGCGGAGGTTCTCCTTCCAGTCGTCATCAATCATCTGGAGGACAACGTTCTTTTCGAATTCCTTCACGACGCTCTTAGCCTCGCTATCGTAAGCCTCCTTCAGGTTGCATGCGATGTTGTACATACGCTTGCCGTCTGTGATAGGCACCATGATGCGCTCATACATCGCACCCTGGTTCTCATAAACCTGCTTGATGATAGGCATAGCTGTAGCCTGGATGCGCTCAGTCTTGCGCTTGAATACTGCCATAGCCTCCTGGAAAGCACGCTCAGCCAGCTCGTCGCGTCTGCCGTTCTCGTACTCATCCTCTGTGAATGGAATCTCCATAGCAAGAATCTTCAGGAACTCTTCCTTAGCACCGGTGAAGTCGTTGTTGTTGACGATGTTCAATACACGGTCCCAGATGATGTTGGCGATATCCATACCGATACGTTCACCCATCAAGGCATGGCGACGCTTCTCGTAGATAACGGTACGCTGACGGTTCATCACGTCATCATACTCCAGGAGGTGCTTACGGATACCGAAGTTGTTCTCCTCAACCTTGCGCTGAGCACGTTCGATGCTCTTGCTGATCATTGGGCTCTCGATACGCTCACCATCCTCGAAACCGAGACGGTCCATTACCTTGGCAATACGCTCTGAAGCGAACAGACGCATCAGCTTATCCTCCAATGATACGTAGAATACTGAAGAACCTGGGTCACCCTGACGACCGGCACGACCACGGAGCTGACGGTCAACACGACGGCTCTCATGACGCTCTGTACCGATGATGGCAAGACCACCTGCAGCCTTTACCTCAGGAGTCAGCTTGATATCGGTACCACGACCTGCCATGTTGGTAGCGATGGTTACGGCACCCTTACCATTTACTGAGCGACCTGCCTCGGCTACGATCTGAGCCTCCTGCTGGTGCAACTTGGCGTTCAATACATTATGAGGAATGTTGCGCATCTTCAACATCTTGCTCAACAACTCAGAAATCTCGACAGATGTTGTACCTACCAAGACTGGGCGACCTGCATTACGTGTCTCCTCGATTTCGTCGATAACGGCACGATACTTTTCGCGGGCTGTCTTGTATACACGGTCATCCAAGTCCTTACGCAGGATAGGGCGGTTGGTAGGAATCTCAACAACATCGAGTTTGTAGATGTCCCAGAACTCACCAGCCTCTGTGCTGGCAGTACCGGTCATACCGGCGAGCTTGTGGTACATACGGAAGTAGTTCTGAAGTGTGATGGTCGCGAAGGTCTGTGTAGCTGCCTCCACCTTTACATGCTCCTTAGCCTCAACAGCCTGGTGCAAGCCATCGCTCCAACGGCGACCTTCCATGATACGGCCTGTCTGCTCATCCACGATCTTAACCTGACCGTCCATGACAACATACTCGTCGTCCTTATTGAACATGGTGTAAGCCTTCAACAACTGCTGCAAGGTGTGAACACGCTCGCTCTGTACGCCATAGTATGCCATATACTCATCCTTCTTGTCGAGGCGAGCCTGGTCGTCCAGGTCCGTACGTGCTTCCAATGCACTCAATTGTGATGTGATATCAGGCAAAACGAACAGTTCCTTATCGTTTACCTGCTTAGCCAGCCAGTCTGTACCCTTGTCGGTAAGGTCGGCTGAATTCAATTTTTCATCAACAACGAAGTACAAAGGTGCTACAGCCTTAGGCATCTCACGGTTGTTGTTGGCCATGTAGTACTCCTCAGTCTTCAGCAAGCCTGCCTTGATACCTTCCTCAGAGAGGTACTTGATCAATGGCTTGTTCTTTGGCAATGCCTTGTAAGAACGGTAGAGTGAGAGGAAACCTTCCTCGAGCATTTCCTGGTTCTTGTTCTTTGTACCTTCGGTAATCTTCTGCTTAGCCTCGGCGAGCAGCTCGGTAGCTTGCTTGCGCTGTACCTCGTAGAGTTTCTCTACCAATGGCTGATACTGCTCAAACATCTGGTCGTCACCCTTTGGAATAGGACCAGAGATAATCAATGGAGTACGGGCATCATCAATCAACACGGAGTCAACCTCATCGACGATGGCGTAGTTGTGCTGGCGCTGTACCAGGTCGCTAGGGTTGGTAGCCATGTTATCACGCAGGTAGTCGAAACCAAACTCGTTGTTGGTACCGAAGGTGATATCTGCCATATATGCCTTGCGACGGGCATCAGAGTTAGGACGATGCTTGTCGATGCAATCTACAGAGAGGCCGTGGAACATATAAAGAGGTCCCATCCACTCAGAGTCACGCTTAGCCAAGTAGTCGTTCACGGTTACTACGTGAACACCATTACCTGTCAAGGCATTCAGGAAGATAGGAGTTGTACCTACGAGGGTTTTACCCTCACCGGTAGCCATCTCGGCAATCTTACCCTGATGCAGAACGACACCACCGAAGAGCTGAACGTCGTAGTGAATCATTTCCCACTTCATATCGTTACCACCGGCAGTCCAGTGATTGTGATAGATAGCCTTGTCGCCATCGATGGTCACGAAGTCGTTAGCAGGATTAGAAGCCAACTCACGGTCGAAATCTGTAGCTGTAACTACTGTCTCCTCGTTTTCAGCGAAACGGCGGGCAGTATCTTTTACGATAGCGAAAACCTGAGGCAATACCTCGTTGAGGGCAATCTCATACTTGTCGAGAGCTTCCTGCTCCAACTTGTCAATCTGGTTGAAGATACCTTCACGTTCATCGATAGGAGTGTCCTCAATCTTTGCTTTGAGTTCGGCAATCTTAGCCTTCTCTTCCTTAGCGTACTCTTGTACGTACTTTTGGATTTCCTTTGTTTTTGCACGGAGTTCGTCATTGCTCAAGGCATTCATTTTTGGATATTCTGCCTTGACTTTCTCTACGATTGGCTGAATCAACTTCATATCGCGAGTTGACTTGTTGCCAAACAATGACTGAAGAATTTTGTTAAAGTTCATTGTATATTTATTTTTTTATTATTATTCGAAATATAGGAGTTAAAGGAGTTAAGGAGTGAAAGGAGTTAAGACAAATGCTGCTCTGTCAGTCCTTTTTCCTCTTCTGCTTTTTCCTGTTGTTTGTTTACTAGCTTGCAAAAATACAAAAAATATCTGTAAATCTGCAATATTTTACTAATTATTGCCCTTTCTGGCAGCATTTCTTGCTTGTTTTGCTGTCAGAAAGCAAATAATCAGCAGTTTGGACCTCGAATAACAATGCTCCCGTATGGTGCCATATACTTATGTGCAACAACGGGATAAAAATAAATATGTGAATGTGAATCTGTCAGAATGTCAGTATTTGCTGCTGTAATGATAGCTGGCTGATGGTAGTGATATTCTGTGATGCTTTCGTCTTCGGATGCCTGCTTGAGGGCTTTCAGGACATAGAGGATGTCCTCCTCCAATGCCTTCGCTTCCGGTTGCTGGATGAATTCATCGTAGGATATATCCGTAAGCGCAAACTTCAGCGCCTGCTGATAAGTCTGCGCCTCCATGCCGGTTGCCGCCAGGACAACCAAAAGGGCTGTGATATATCTGTTTACCATCATTGTTGTTTATCTTCTTCTGTTCGGAAACGATGTTGTGCCAATCGTTTCCTTACGTATATTTTAATGTCTGTTTATTCTTTCTGAATTTCTTTACGATATGCTTCTGCAAACCATAATTGTTTGGACTTAAATCCAGCATGGTCGACTTGACGCAGTATCTCGCTAGCAAAGAAAGTGCCAAAATACTCATACCCTCAGCATAGTTCTGCCATATCTGTAAGAACAGGGCAATGAGCAGAAACCATCCCAGGAGTTCGTAATACCAATACAGATGACCTGCTTTCATCCTCTTGACCGTCTTCCAGGCGAAGATGAGGTTGAGCGGATTCAGTATCAGAATCTGGAAATTTATCTGTACGGTAGGATGCTGCGAGAAGATCATGGCAAAGAGAATCAGTCCCGGTAATCCTGTCAGGACAAGCAGAATGGCATCAAACCACCAGTAGTTTTTCTTTTTTATACATTCTCTTACCGTTGTTCCTATGATGATGATTGCCAGGGCTATGGCTATCATTTGTGGTGTAACAGGAGCATCGTCTGTTATTTGTGCCTGGGCTGGGATAATATCGGATGTTTCATCTACCAGAGTGATATAGCCGCTGGCACTTGTTGCATTGGTTTTGCCGTCTGTAGTCTGAGATGCATCAATAAAGTCGGTTCTTCCTTCTGTGGCAAAGTCTTTGCTCAGATTGTCTGGCAAGAATTCCCATTCTCTTTGTGTGATAGGACGGTCTGCCTGACAACCCAGAAGAAGGTCATTGCCGAATCTTGCCCAGCGGTGCTGCCCGTTGAGCTTGTGAATCTCTTCCCTGTAGGTAGAAGTGGTAGGAGTATCTTTAAAGTTGGTACTCTGGGTTCCTATGTTGGAGAGAATCATCTCGCGTGCCCGAGTTGTACAGTTGTCATAGAAGAAATTGTAACGGTATATGCGGTTCTCCGGCTGTGCATTCTTGTCGATGCTTCTCAGGATTCCCAGCTTCTCTGTGCGGGAGAGACGGAGGCGCTGCTGTCTTACCCATCTGCCTTCATGTGCATATTCGGCAATGAAGTCGCTCATTGGGTAGATGCCGATCTGATAATCGGTGAGTCCGAAAACAAAGCGGAGCACAAAGCAACTTTGGTTAAAACTGAACATACCCCAGTTGACGGCAACGTCGGTTCCCATAGCTTTGTTCTGTATGCGGAGAGCGGTATGTCCATAATACGACCACACCTCCTGGCCTGGTCCGCAAGTCAGGAGAGAGATGTCAACAGAATCGAGCCACGCAGTAGCTTCTTCATTGACACGACTGTTCTGCACAGAAATATCAGAGTCCTTGTCTCTTGAAAAATCCTGTGCAGCCACTTCAGTAGTTAAATTGATTAAAATTACTGCTAAAATGGCACTAAAAATATGCTTAAAACGTTTCACGATGCAAAAATACCTTATTATTTTCAATTATCCTTCTTTTTTCTAGATTTTTTTTAATACTTTTGCACTCTGAATATAAATTTGACGGTTTTATATATAAATGAGAAAGATTTTTATGGCAGTCCTCTTGTTGGGGGCGACTCTTTTAGCAAATGCCCAAAGTGGTACCAATTCTCCATACAGCCAGTATGGTTTAGGCGTGTTGTCTGACCAGACTTCAGGCTTCAATCGTGGTATGAATGGTGTGGGGCTTGGTTTTCATGAGCATAATCAGGTGAATTATCTGAACCCTGCTTCCTATGCATCTCTCGATTCCATGACCTTCATCTTTGATGCAGGTATCTCTGGTCAGGTTACTAACTTTGAGGAGAATGGGGTGAAGAAGAATGCCAATAATTCCAATTTCGAGTATGTGGTAGCTGGTTTCCGCCTTTTCCGTCATCTCGGAATGAGTTTCGGTGTGGTTCCTTTCACGAATATAGGATATGACTATTCGTCTTCTGATTGGGTGAATGCATCTGATAAGGATGTCTATTATACAAATACCTTCCACGGTGAGGGTGGCTTGCATCAGGTTTATGTCGGTGCAGGTTGGGAACCAATCAAGGGACTCTCTGTGGGTGCCAATGTTTCCTATCTTTGGGGTGATTATACTAAATATGTCACCAATAGCTACAGTAATGCATATTATAAGACTTTGACCAGAACATATAATTCTCAGATCAATAGCTACCGTCTGGATTTTGGTGCACAGTATACACAGCAGGTTGCCAAGAAAGATTGGGTTACAGTGGGTGCAACCTTTACTCCAGGACATAATCTGGGAGGTTCTGCTGATATGAACATAATCTCAAGTAATGCTCAAACCAATACTTCGGATACCATTCCGTTCTCTATTGGCAAGGCTCATAGTCTGCCAACCATGTATGGTGTTGGTTTGATGTGGAATCATAGCAATCAGTGGAAGGTAGGTCTTGACTATACGCTTCAGAAGTGGGGAGCAGAAGGCTATCCTACTTTCGAAATGAAGAACAATGAAGCTACATATAGTCTGAAAGACGGTATTTACAAAGATAGAAGTAAATTCAATTTCGGTGCTCAGTATTGTTACAATGAGCGTGACCGTGCTTTCCTGAAGCGTGTACAGTATCGCTTGGGTGCCAGCTATGCCACTCCTTATTATAAGATGAATGGGGTAGATGGTCCTAAGGAAATATCAGTGAGTGCCGGTTTCGGCATTCCTATCATGAACAGCTATAACAGCCGTTCTCTCCTGAATATCAGTGGTCAGTGGGTCAAGAACTCTGCTGATGGCTTGATCAAGGAGAATGTTTTTCGAATCAATATCGGTCTGACTTTCAATGAGGGCTGGTTTAAGAAGTGGAAGATGCAGTAATTCGTTGCTGCATCTCTTCTGCGTTCATATAGATAATACATATCTCGCACGTATATATAATAATGTATAAGCTAAGAAACTCTTTTCTGATAGGAATATTAATGTCCACGATTCTGGCTGGTTGCCAGGAGCAGGTGGAACATACGGCAGCTGCTATCCATGCCAAGGATTCGGTTGCCATGATGACGTCGTATGGTGTCAATACTCTTATCAGTGATTCTGGAGTGATCAAATATCGTATTGTGACTGAGCGATGGGAGGTAAATACCAATCGCAATCCTTCCCGTTGGATTTTCAACAAGGGACTTCTGCTGGAACAGTTTGATGAGAAGTTTCACATCAACAGCTATATCCAGTGTGATACGGCCTATTATTTTGATCAGCAGCGTGTTTGGAAATTATATGGTCGAGTGAGAATTCTGACCAAGGACGGCTTGCGCTTCAGTAGCGAACAGCTTACCTGGGATGAGAATAAACATGAGATTTCCAGCAATGTATTCAGTAAGTTAATCACACCGGAGCGTACCCTTCAGGGTACTCATTTCTGGAGTGATGAGAAGATGACCCGCTATTTTGTCAGCAATTCTAAAGGTAGTTTCGAAAAGGGTGACTTTGGTGGAAATGATTCTGGGGCAACTCCTGCTCCTGGTGATTCTGCAGCTGCACCTATCCGCCAGCAGGCTACACCTGTAAGGGCGACGACTATCCCTATCATGCATTAAATTATAGAATAAATGGAACAGGTTGATTTAAGTCTTATCGTTGGTATAATCATTACGATGGTTTTCTCAGCTTTCTTCAGTGGTATGGAGATTGCCTTTGTTTCCTCCAACCGCATGTTGGCGGAAATGGATAAGGAGAAAAACGGTCTTACGCAACGTTTGATTTCTTTATTCTATAACCATCCTAACGGTTTCGTCAGTACGATGCTAGTGGGCAATAACATAGCCCTCGTCGTATATGGTATCCTGATAGCAAGATTGTTTGATAATACAATCTTCAGTGGGATGGATGCGGCCTTTACGGTGCCGGCAGATACTATTCTTTCAACCCTGATCGTCTTGTTTACAGGCGAGTTTTTGCCTAAGACTCTTTTTAAGGCTAATCCTAACCGTCTGCTTGCCATCTTCAGCCCTATAGCTTATCTCTGCTATGTGGTTTTGTGGCCGATAAGCAAGTTCAGTACCTTCTTGAGTAAGGTTCTGCTTCGTATGGTGGGTATGAAGATGGATACGGAATCGGGTGATGAGGGCTTTTCTAAGGTGGATCTTGACTATTTGGTTCAGTCGAGCATTGATAATGCTACCAATGAAGATGAAATCAATGATGAAGTCAAGATCTTTCAAAATGCGTTGGATTTCAGTGATACCAAGGTCCGTGACTGTATGGTTCCACGTACAGAAATCCAGGCTGTAGAGCAGAATGCTTCTTTAGAGGAATTACGTCAGAAATTCATTGAGAGCGGTAACTCGAAAATCATTGTATATGAGGAGGATATCGATCATATCATCGGTTATATCCATAGTTCGGAACTCTTCCATAATCCTGTGAAATGGCAGGATCATGTGCGCACTTTGCCTTTTGTTCCTGAAACGATGCAGGCGCAGAAGCTGATGCAGACTTTTCTTCAGCAGAAGAAGTCGCTCGGTGTGGTAGTAGATGAGTTCGGCGGTACCAGTGGTCTGGTTAGTCTGGAGGATATCGTTGAGGAAATCTTTGGCGATATCGAGGATGAGCATGATGCAGAAAAGTATGTTGCCAAGCGGACGGATGATGGGGATTACCTGTTGTCGGCTCGACTGGAAATTGATAAGGTGAACGAAAAGTTTGATCTCGATTTGCCGGAGAGTGATGACTATATGACCGTGGGTGGCTTGATACTTCATGAGTATCAGAGTTTTCCAAAGTTGAACGAAGTCATTAAGTTCAATCATTTTGAGTTCAAGATAATCAAGTCTACTTCTCGTAAAATAGAGTTGGTTAAACTTCATATTTTAGGTTAAAACTGAGCTTCGGCTCAGTTTTTTTTATGTTTTTCGTTATCAGTTTTAAAAAAGATAATGAAAAATTCCCTATTCTCGTTTATTTTTTGTAATTTTGCAGACAATTGGCTAGTTTTAAGGATTTGAGATTCCTCATCTTTCTTATGGCGATGCTAACTTAATAATAAGAAAATAAAAATAAAATAAAAATTAAAAACGTAATGGCAGCATTAGGAACAATTAGAAAAAGAGGCGTCATTCTGGTATGTATTATCAGTTTTGGCCTTTTCGCCTTCATTGCCGAAGAAGCTTTCCGTTCATGTGATTCTGCAAAGAACAATGAGCGCCAGCAGATTGGTGAGGTATATGGCGAGAAAATCAGCGTGCAGGAATTCCAGAAGCTCGTTGATGAGTACACAGAAGTTATTAAAATGCAACAGGGTCAGGAAAACCTTCCTGAGCAGCAGATGAATCAGGTGAAGGACATGGTGTGGAACACTTATGTTCAGAACCAGATGGTAGCTGAGGAAGCTGGCAAACTCGGTTTGACAGTTACTGACGCAGAGCTTCAGGACATCTTGAAGACTGGTACCAATCCAATGCTTCAGCAGACTCCTTTTGTAAACCAGCAGACTGGTCGTTTCGATACATCTGCTCTCCAGAAGTTCTTGGCTGATTATAAGACTCAGAAGTCTAACCCAGCTAACGCTCAGTTGATGGATCAGTACAACAAGATTTATAACTACTGGACATTCATCGAGAAGACTCTTCGTCAGCAGACTTTGGCTCAGAAGTATCAGTCTCTTCTCGCTCACTGCTTCATTTCAAATCCTGTAGAGGCAAAGATGGCTTTCAAGGAGGAGAATGAAGAAAGCCAGATTCAGTTGGCTGCTTTCCCTTATTCTGATATTCAGGACGATAAGGTAAAGGTTGAGGAGAGTGATTTGAAGGCTAAGTATGATGAGATGAAGGCTCGTTTCAAGCAGCCTGTTGAAACTCGTGATATTAAGTATGTAGACATCGAGGTTCAGGCTTCTGCAGCAGACCGTGCTGCTCTCAACAAGGATTTCGCAGGTTTCCAGACACAGCTTGCTGCTGCAGCAGATCCTGCAGAGGTTGTTCGTAAGGCAGCTTCTACCGTATCTTATCTTGGTATTCCTGTAAGCAAGGAGGCTTATCCTTCTGATATCGCAGCAGTCTTGGATTCTATGGCTGTAGGTTCTACTTCTGCTGTAAAGGTTAATACTGCTGATAATACTTTGAACATCGTAAAGTTGATGAGCAAGCAGCAGTTACCAGACTCTGTGCAGTACCGCGTTATTCAGGTAGCTGCTAATTCTGTAGCTGAGGCTAAGACCAAGGCTGACTCTATCCAGGGTGCTATCGCTGGTGGTGCTGACTTCGAGGCTATTGCTAAGAAGTATGGTCAGACTGGTGAGAAGGCTTGGATGACTACAAAGCAGTATGAGTATGCTCAGACTCTGGATAAGGACAACAAGGCATTCATCAATACTTTGAATACAGCTTCAGTTAACTCTCTTAACCAACTCCAGTTGGGTCAGGGTTACGTAGTTCTTCAGGTTGTTGACCGCAAGGCAATGGTTAACAAGTATGTGGCTGCAGTTATCAAGAAGACTATTGATTTTTCACAGGGTACATATCGTACAGCTTACAACAAGTTCTCTAGCTTCGTTAGCGGCAATCAGGCATCAGCTGATCTGTTGAAGAATGCTGCTGGTAATGGTTACAAGGTTCTGGACTTGAAGGATATGACAACAGCTTCTCATTACGTAGCCAATATCCATTCTACCCGTGAGGCTTTGAAGTGGATTTTCGAGGCAAAGGAAGGTGAAGTTTCTCCTCTCTATGAGTGTGGCGACAACAACCACCTTTTGGTTGTAGTACTTGACAAGATTCATCGCATTGGTTACCGCGACTTGACCGATCCTCAGGTTAAGGAAATGGTGAAGGCTGAGGTTATCAAGGATAAAAAGGCTGAGCAGTTGATGGCTAAGGTAAACGGTGTGAAGAGTATTGCAGCTGCTAAGGCTAAGGGTGGTAAGGTTTCTTCTGTAGACCAGATTACTTTCGCTGCTCCTACATTCATCGCAGCAACTGGTGCTAGTGAGCCTGCTCTTTCTGGTGCAGTTTCTGCAACAAAGAAGGGTGCTTTCTCTGCTCATGCTGTTAAGGGTAATGCAGGTGTTTATCTCTTCCAGGTTACTAACAAGACTAACCGTCCTGTTAAGTTCGACGAGAAGACTTATGAGCAGAAGTGCCGTCAGAAGGCAATGCAGTATGCTGGTAACTTCATGAACGAGCTTTATATGAAGGCTCACGTGGTAGATAACCGCTACTTGTTCTTTTAATAATTAGAATATTCAAATTTAACCCAATAAAAAAGGTGTATTGCTCAATGGCAATACACCTTTTTTGTTGGGATATCTTTTGTGGTGTCTAGAGTGATGTCTTTAGGGAAACAGCTTTATCCGCGGCTCCACCAATGCTTTTTCTTAGGAACTTCTTCCTGCTCGCCGAACTTCTGCTTTAATAATCGGCGGTAGCTGGTTTGATTGGTGATGATCTGGTAAATCTCTCCCCAGTCTGGTAGTCCACCGATTCCACGGTCGTCAATAAACCAGTCAGCTTTCAGCTTTCTGGAGAAGTGGTTGTTGTTTTCAAGGCTTTCTTCCGGATAGTCCTTATTGACAGCCCAGAACTCCACACCGCGCTCTCTACACCATTCTACAGCCTCGTCCAGGAGCTTTCCTTCGCGTACACTCCAGAGGATTAGCTTGTGGTGATCTTTTATCAACATCTTCAATGTTTCTGTTGCGAAAGGTAGCTCTGTACCAATCTTTGGGTACTCGTGAGTTACGATAGTACCATCAAAATCTACTGCTATTGTTGCCATTATTTATATGTCTTTAAATTTAAAAGAGTCTTCCTATAGAAATAGAAAGACTCTCTTTATTTTAGCTGTTATATTTTAATTACTTGCTTATACCTTGATACTTGTATCATTGTTTGCGCCATAATGGCTGTTGCTATAATTGCCATAGCTTCCATACTGGCCGTAAGTACCATACTTGCCGTATTTGCCGTACTTTCCGTAAGAGCCGTAAGTTCCGTAATTGCCATACTTGCCATATTTGCCATATTTACCTACACCATAGTAGAAGCTGTGCTTCTTCTTAGAGAGGTCAACGCCATTCAGTACGAGGCACATGTTAGGCAATTTCTTTTCTGTATTCAAACCGTTGATCATGCCGAAGCTCGCCTTTGGAGTATAGTCTGCGCGGCAGATGAATACGCAAAGGTTTGCCAAGCGTCCTAATTGCAAACTATCGTTAACCAATCCTACAGGAGCAGTATCGAGGATTACGTAATCGTAATGTTCCTTCAACTGGTCGATGATGTTGTCAAGACTGGCTCTTGTTACCAACTCACCTGGGTTAGGTGGTACAGGACCAGCCATCAGAAGGTCGAGCTTGCTGTCGACGCCTGATGCGACAATCTGCTTCTGAATGTCTTCCCATGAATTATGGTCGTGAACAATCAGATTGGTGATACCCTGGTGGTGGTTGTCAATCTGGAACAACTCAGCCAGACGAGGTTTACGGATATCAAGACCTACCATGACAATCTTCTTGCCCAGCAAGGCGAGAGAGATGGCAACGTTTGATGCTACGAAGGTCTTACCTTCACCGGATGTTGAAGAGGTGAACATGATGACCTTTTCATTGTCCTTCAGGACAAACTGCATGTTGGTACGCAAGCCACGGAATATTTCCTCCATCAGGTTGTTCTTGTTCTGGTGAACCACGATGTCGGCCTTACCTTCCTTCTTGGCAGCGTCACTTGCCACAGGAATATCTGCGATGACAGGAATCTGTGTCAGTTTGAGAACATCTTCATGACCTTCAATCTTATACTTGAAGAATTCAATCAGGAAGAGGATACCTGCAGGAATAGCCAATCCGAGAACCAATGCTATGAGCATGATGATAGAACTCTTAGGGCTAACCTTACCCATGAGTGATGGGGCATCGATAACCTTACCCTTATCAGCTGTAGCAGCTAGGGAAATAGAGTTTTCCTCTCTCTTCTGGAGCAACATCAGATAAAGTCCAGACTTTACCTCCTGTTGTCTACCAATTTGAGTTAAGATTCGCTCCTGCTCAGGTGAACTTCCGATTTTGCTGTCATATTGATTAGCCTGAGAAGCAATGCTGTTGCGCTGAATCTCCAAACCAAGCTTAGCCTGGCGCATAGCTCTTCTGATAGAAGAGGTGAGAGCTTCCAATTGTGCTGTCAATGGAGTGACGGTAGGAGAAGCTTCGCTGGCTGCATGCAAACTGTTGTTGCGTTCCAATGCAATCTTGTTATATTGGTTGATGAGTGCGGTAGAGCTCTCATCACTCAAACCTACGTTAGATGGAATTGGCTGGTACTTGTTGCTTGGGTCGTCCATGTACTTGCCAAGTTCGTTCAGCAATTCTATCTGTGTATTTGCATCGTTGAGCTTCTGTGTATAAACATCAGCGTTGGCGATAGCTGCAGTAGCATTGAGCTTTAATTCAACAACTCTGTTGCGCTTTTTGTAGCTCTCGAGCTGTCCTTCTGTACTTCCCAGTTCGGTATTGATCTTTTCAAGACGGCTGTTGATGAATTGTTCTGTACGGTATGCAATTTCATTCTTGTCGATGTTTGCCTGTCTGTTGTATACCTTGATGAGTGTATTCAGATAATCCAAACTTCTCTGTGGTACTTCGTCTTTCAATACAAGCTCAGCAATCGTTGTGGTCTTTGAAGTCTGGCTTACGCTCAATGCGCCAGCGTATTTTTCAGCCATAGCCTCTGGTGAATTGATGACGGCTTTCAATACGTCACCATCTATCATGGTGATATTCTGATTCTTGGTAATGTAAATTGTACCGACACGGGTGTTGATACATGCAGGGAGCAGGGCAACGGTTTTTTCAAATGTCGTAGGATCTTTTTCTGCCGTGAATGCATCAATAGGCTTATAATAAGTACCCTTGATCTTGTATTTGCCATTTTCCTTCTCGATAACCAATTTGATAGGTGCATTTAATGTCTTGAGGTGCTTGGCATCGAGGTCTACGTTTACTTCCTGATTTTTGTATACCAAATGGTTCTTGACAGTACCTTTATGGTAATAGTTAACGTAGAGTTTCATATCATATACAGCTTCTTTCGCCAAATCGTGAGCCGATAAGATTTCAATCTCGTTGTCAATACCATTAGAATTAGACATGAAACCCAAGTTGGTGGCATTCTGAATCATACTGCTCATTCCACCACGACCCTTGTTCTGATCATCATCTTTTATCAATACTTTGGTTGATGCTTGATATACAGGGGTTGCATATCTCAAGTAAGTGTAACCTAAGCCCAAGCATACAACAAGAGAGAGTACAAACCATTTCCAGTTGAGGATCAGGGTTGTATAAATCAGCTGAAAATCAATGGCTGATTTCTCTTCTTGTTCTAGAACTGCGCCTTCTAATTCTAAGTTCTTGTTCTGTTCCATTATTCTTTTAACGTTGTTTTCTTGAATTTATACCTTAATTATATAATAATGTCACTGTCGCAACAGTGCTTTGTGGCATGTATTTTGATAGATTCAAAATTATTGTTGACCAATAGCTAAATCCTGAAGATATTTGCCATAACCATTTTTCAGCATAGGCTCAGCCAGTTTCAGTAACTGTTCTTTGTTGATCCATCCTTGCTTGTATGCAATTTCTTCGAGACAAGCTACTTTGAGACCTTGTCTTTTCTCGATTACTTCAATGAATGTACTTGCTTCAGACAAGCTGTCATGAGTTCCAGTGTCCAACCATGCGAAACCTCGTTGGAGTGTCCTGACCTTCAATGTCTTTTCTGCAAGATAATGCTGGTTCACAGTTGTGATTTCCAATTCTCCGCGTGGACTTGGCTTGATGCTCTTGGCTACTTCTACTACGCTGTTAGGATAGAAGTATAGACCTACTACTGCGTAATTGCTCTTAGGCTCAGCTGGCTTTTCCTCAATGCTGAGACAGTTGCCATCCTTATCAAATTCAGCAACGCCATATCTTTCAGGGTCATTGACATAATAGCCGAATACGCTAGCTTGTCCTTCGGTGGCAGCCTTTACGCTTTCTTTGAGGAGTCCTGTAAAGCCAGCTCCATAAAAAATATTGTCACCTAATACAAGGCATACATTATCGTCTCCGATAAAATCCTCACCAATGATGAATGCTTGAGCCAATCCGTCAGGTGATGGTTGCTCTGCATACTCGAAGTGTACTCCTAATTCACTACCGTCGCCCAAGAGTCTTTTGAATCCAGGCAGGTCGAATGGAGTAGAGATAATGAGAATTTCCTTAATACCAGCCAGCATCAAAACTGATACCGGATAGTATATCATTGGTTTGTCAAATATTGGAATCAATTGCTTGCTGATTCCTTTGGTAATTGGGTAAAGTCTTGTACCTGACCCGCCAGCTAAAACTATTCCTTTCATATTATCTTCTCAATTGGAACACAAAATATTAATTAATTAACGCGGCAAAGGTACTAAAAATAATTGAAACTGGGATAGAAAAAATGATAAAATCGACTATTTTGCAAGAAAAAACATGTTTATGAAGAAAAAACGCCCCTTTGATTTTGATATTTAGTGATTTTATTGTATTTTTGCAGAACAATTGCAAACATTAAAGTATAAAATATAATAAGGATGGGAATATTTTCAAAACTATTCGGTCATAAAAATGACGATAAGAAAGTAGGTGGAATGGAAGACTACATGACGCTTGTTCGTGTATACTTCCAGGCTGCATTGGCTTCTCAATTAGGTATTACTAATTTGGCCATGTTGCCAGACTTGCGTGTGTTCAAGACCAGTTTGCATGTTCCAACAGTAAACAATCGGCTTGGTATCGGTGAAAAGGCGCAGGTTAAGAAAATGATGAAGAATATTTATGATACTGATGATAGCTTCTTCAAGGAAATTGATTCAAGTATTCGTAAAAACTGCCAGAAACTGCAGGATGTGAATGTTTATCTTATCCAGTTCCAAAACTTTACACAGGATTTGATGATGTTGATGGGCAACTTGATGAAGTTCAAGCTTCGCTTGCCTAGTTTTATGAAAAATTCTTTATACAAGTTGACTGCAAAGACTGTTGATGACATCTTCAATAAGAACGACTACAGTGATGCCAGTACATTGAAGACAGTGTTCCAGTTGCGCCAATTCAATAAGCGATTAGCTTTCAGTCAGCAATGGGTAACAGATTTTGCTTTCCAGGTATTGATGCTGGCAAAGAAAGAGCCACGCCCATCTGATGAAGATGTAGAAAAGGCAAAGCAAAAGATGGGAAAGTAAGTAAATCCCTTTAAATTATAAAAAATATAGTAGAAAATTTGTTTTTTTCAAATTATTCTCTTAAATTTGTAGCCAAAAACAAAAAAGCATGAGTGCAAATGAGAAAACAATCAATACGTTTGCCACAAGAGTAAGGCAGATGATTCTCAAGTTTGACGAGGTCAAGCAGGAGAATGCGGAGCTTTATGCCATGGTGGATGAACGGGATGCCAAAATAAAAGAATTGGAGGATAAGTTAACTCAGGTGCAGCATGATTATGACAGTTTGAAGATGGCGAAGATGATGACGATTTCTGATGCTGATATTGAAACAACTCAGAAACGTATCGCCAAGCTCATCAGAGATGTCAATAAATGTATTACGCTACTGAGCGATAAATAATCGGAGCGATGGTAGATCAAACACAGGACAAATTACAGATTAGGTTACATGTCTATGATACCGATCTTTCGGTAAGAATACCGAGAGAGGATGAGGAGTATTATCGTAAATCTGCAAAATTGATTGACGATATAGTGAATTCATATACCAAAATCTATAAAGGCCGTAAGAGCGACAAGGAGATTTTGTATATGGCACTACTAGATGTGGCCCTAAGATATGAAAAGGAACAGGGTAAGAATGATACCCAGCCTTATAATGAGATTCTTGAGAAGTTGACTGCCGAAATAGAGGATGCTCTGAAATAATCATTAAACAGCTAACTTTGAGTGAATTTAAATAAATATATATAAATAATGATAGTAACAATTATAGCAGCCTTAGTCGGTATCTGCCTAGGTGGAGCCGTGGGCTTTTTCATTTTCCGTTATGTTATTAAGGGAAAATATAATGAAATGATTGATGCTGCCAATAAAGAGGCAGAAGTATTAAAGGAGAAAAAACTTCTCGAAGTGAAAGAGAAGTTCCTCAATAAGAAAGCTGAATTGGAGAAGGAAGTGCAGCAGCGCAATTCCCGCATTCAGCAGAGTGAAAACAAGCTTAAGCAGCGCGAGATTTCACTCAACCAGCGTCAGGAGGATCTCGGTCGTCGCAAGCAGGAGGTTGATCAGTATCAGCAGCGTGTTGACAATGAGAAGAAGCTCCTGATTGTCAAGCAGCAGGAACTTGAGAAGATGCAGAAGCAGGAGCAGGCTAAGCTGGAAGAGCTTTCAGGTTTGAGTGCTGAGGAAGCTAAGAACCGTCTGGTCGAAAGCTTGAAGGATCAGGCTCGTCTTGATGCTGCCAGCTATATCAACGAAATTATTGATGATGCTAAGCTGAATGCTAACCAGCAGGCTAAGAAAATCGTTATTCAGACTATCCAGCGTGTAGCTACTGAGACTGCTATAGAGAACTCTGTTAGCGTATTCCATATTGATAACGATGAGGTAAAGGGCCGTATCATCGGTCGTGAAGGTCGTAATATCCGTGCCTTGGAGGCTGCTACAGGTGTAGAAATCGTAGTGGATGATACTCCTGAGGCTATCGTCATTTCTGCTTTCGACCCTGTGCGTCGTGAGGTTTGCCGTCTGGCGCTCCATCAGTTGGTTGCTGACGGTCGTATTCACCCAGCCCGTATCGAGGAGGTGGTTGCCAAGGTGAAGAAGCAGTTGGATAATGAGATTATCGAGACTGGTAAGCGTACAGCTATTGACCTCGGTATCCATGGCTTGCATCCTGAGTTGATTCGCATCGTGGGTAAGATGAAGTATCGTTCTTCTTACGGTCAGAACCTCTTGCAGCATGCTCGTGAAACCGCAAATCTCTGTGCTGTCATGGCTTCAGAGTTGGGCTTGAATCCTAAGAAGGCTAAGCGTGCTGGTCTGTTGCACGATATCGGTAAGGTGCCTGATGAGGAGAGCGAGTTGCCACATGCATTGTATGGTGCCAAGATTGCTGAGAAGTTTAAGGAGAAGCCTGATATCTGCAATGCCATCGGTGCTCACCACGACGAGATGGAGATGAACACCCTGTTAGCTCCTATTGTTCAGGTATGTGATGCTATCTCAGGTGCTCGTCCTGGTGCCCGCCGTGAGATTGTTGAGGCTTACATCAAGCGTTTGAACGATCTTGAGGCAATTGCCATGAGCTATCCTGGTGTAACCAAGACTTATGCTATCCAGGCTGGTCGTGAACTTCGTGTAATCGTTGGTGCAGATAAGATGACTGATGAGCAGAGTATCAAGCTCTCAGACGAGATTGCTACCAAGATTCAGAATGAGATGACTTATCCTGGTCAGGTTAAGATTACCGTCATTCGTGAGACACGTAGCGTGGCTTACGCTAAGTAATTTTTGTGAATATTGAAGTTTAAATTGTCGTTTCCTTACCTTTGGTTGGGGAATGTATCTTGATAAAGCCGTGCTCTGTTTATAGGGTGCGGCTTTTCTCTTTATTCTAAAATAATATGATAAAGGCAGAACAGAAAGTATTAAAGCGTTTCAACAAGGGCTGTGTGGATTATCATCTTCTGGAAGATGGTGATCGCATTCTCATTGCTTTGAGTGGCGGTAAGGATTCCCTGGAACTGGTTAGGCTATTGGCTCAGCGTGCCCGTATCTTCAAACCGCATATAGAAGTGGAAGCAGCTCATATCATCATGGATAACATTCCTTACGTGACTGACCGTTCTTATCTGCAGGATTTCTGTGCAGAGAATGGCATCAGGCTCCATATCCTGCACAGTTCTTTCGATGAATCCACTGATCCCCGCAAGACCCGTTGTTTCCTCTGTGCCTGGAATCGCCGCAAGACGCTCTTCGAGTTTGCGGTAAATAATGGTTTCAACAAGATAGCCTTGGGCCATCACATGGATGATATCCTCGTAACCCTGCTGATGAATATCACCTTCGAGGGTTCTCATTCCACCATGCAGCCCAGTCTTCCTTTAAAACATTATCCCCTCACCATTATCCGCCCCCTTTGTCTGGTGCATGAGGCGGATATCCGTCAGGTGGCAGAAGGGTTGCATTTTACTAAGCAGAAGGCGTTGTGTCCTTACGAAGAGACTACCCGCCGTTCGGATATGCAAGCCGTCTTCCAGCATTTGGAGCGGTTGAATCCTGAAGCGCGCTATAGTCTTTGGCGTTCTGTCTTTATGGAATAAAATATAGTAGAAGAAGCAATAAAAACGAAAGTAGTTTCATGTGCTCATGAAACTACTTTCGTTAGCCAATGAAATAGGCTTGATTTGCCATTGAAGCCTATTGTATTTGTTCCTGGGGTAGATCTAGTAAATGGCAGTTACTAATTTTGGGGAGCTGCCCAGAAACGTGAAGCATCTGTTGTCAGTACTGAATGGTCGGGAAGTTCAAAACCTTTGAATCCAGAAGGAACAAGCACGATATGGCGATTATTGTTTCGATAAGCAGGATTATTATCTTCGCGACCATAGCCTGTGGTCTCCCAAGTATCAAACCAGTATAAGTTTTTTGCCCAATATGCCCTGTAATAAACAAAATCATTATCTGAATTCAAGAGAGGACGGTAAACAATTTCTCTGCCGTCAATATATCGCTCACGCATTTCTGCAAGAGAAAGTGGAGTGCCTTTTTCATCTTCTGCCCAAGCATTCATATCCGAGTCTAGCATAGCCCATTTCTGTAATTCTGGCAGCCACACCAGGTTAACAACATGGCAGTCGGAATCCTCGGAATCTGCGGGATGACAAGTTACAAAGCGGTTTACAATACCCTCAGACAGCAATAGTTCGTGTAAGAGGATGGAGTGTAATCGACAGTTGAATGCAGGCTCTATCGATCGAGTGTATTTCCAGAGATCTATAGCATTAAGTCTCTTAGGATTAATCTTTTGATTGGCATGAGAACTGTTAAAAAATGATTGAATATTCATTCTTGCTTCTTATTTCATGTCATCCGAGTTGAGTATGGTGATGGTCTTGCCATCAATCCTGATGGCGCCCTTCTCCTCGAATTCGGACAGGCAGCGGAGGAGCGAGAACTTCTGGATACCGAAGATATCCGCCATTTCCTGGCGGCTGACATCCAGTCGGATGGTTCTGCTCTGCTGTTC
>CAKPWR010000024.1 GCA_934196725.1 uncultured Prevotella sp. | reverse complement strand
CTAATTCGTAACCTCTTCTTTTTATGAGATAAAAACTTATCTCATTCTCAATCACTTATAAAAAATACGTACTTTCAAGCGGAGAAACACTTCGTTTCATTCTGTGAAACGAACCGATACGTGTCAATCCTGCTTCCGCCCCATCGGCAAGGTGTGTTTGCTTTACTCGTAAATAAATCCAGTTACTTCTGCATAATGATCAGCTGAAAAACGTGATAGATAACCCCAAATCGTGAGGGATAGCGTGATGGATTTTATAAACATTTCGTCAATCCATCACGCTAAACAAAAGAGATAAAAACCTCATTATCAAACAATTAAAGTTTCAAAAATGGAAAACGTGATGGATGTGAGGGATAAAACAGATTTTAAACTAAAAAAATGAGGGTGTGCTATTAGGAACGCAAGTCCGCAAGGAAATAGGTCGAGCCTTTTTAAGCGGCGGATTGCAAATCCGCCGGAACGCCTAGCCACCAAGGGTCTTGTCATCACCCGTAAGAAAGGCAAGTTCATCAAGAAATAACCAAGTCATCCCCAGGCGGTCCCAGCCCGCAAAATATGGCGAGGGCTTTGATGCCCCGCCAACCTTAGAGCGAAGCGGTTCCGAGCACCAGAGGTGCGGTTACATCCCCTCTTCCTGAGGAAGAGGGGCTTGGGGAGAAGGTGGAGCCCTCCTTGGCTAAGGAGGGACGGGGTGGATCGAAAAAACACCTCTTTGTCTAGAAGAAAAACCAAGTTTCGAAGAGAAGGATAATAAAAAAACCTCCCTTTGGCAAAAGAGCCAGAGGGAGGGTTTTCTAAATCTAGTAAGCATTCTTATCAGGGAAGAGAATACTCTTCGCTGTTAAGAAAATGATCTTGATATCGAGCCAGAACGACCAGTTCTCAATATACCAGATATCTCTACGGACACGTTCTTCCATTTGCCACAACTCCTTGGTTTCACCACGGAATCCGGTAACCTGTGCCCAACCTGTGATACCAGGCTTAGAGAAATGTCGTACCATATATTTATCAATCAAACTACCATATACCTCAGTATGATGGAGCATGTGTGGACGAGGTCCTACGATACTCATATCGCCCTTCAATACATTAATAAACTGAGGGAACTCATCAATATTCGTCTTTCTCATAAAGTTGCCAAAGGCAAACTTTCTCGGATCGTCCTTGGTAGCCTGCGCCTTGTCAGCATCCTTGTTCACATGCATGGAACGGAACTTCAGACAGTAGAAAGTATCACCATTCAAACCCGTTCTAGCCTGCTTGAAGAAGATAGGACCCGGACTCTGCGTTTTGATGATGAGAGCAATGATAGGAATGAACGGCAAGACACAAAGACAGATAACACCACTTACCACGATATCGAAAGCTCGCTTGATAAATCGGTTCGAAAGGCTGGACAATGGTTCAAAGTGGTTGGAAAAAACCGTTCTTCCCATGAAATTACGGGCATCGAGGTGCAGTTTATACTCACCGAAGACACGAGGCAGATAATAAAAATGTACTACATTCTTATCACAGAACCGGATAATCTTCACGATTTCTTCAGAATCCTTGTGCGACAAGCAGCAGAATACCTCATCAATCATATTTGGAGTTCCATAGATGGTATCGTTGAGAGTAGAAGTGATGATACCGTTGAGGTCCTTCATACTTCCAAGTCTCTTCAATCCTTCTGGAGCTTTCTTCATATCTTCATCTGCATAATATCCCTTTACCACATAACCAGCAGAAGGGTCTTCGGTCATGATATTATACATTTCAGCAACAGCAGGATCGTTACCTACGAAAACTGCCGTACGACTGTTGCGACCATTGGCACGGAAATATTTAAGTATCTGAAGTTCAATGAGTCGGGAAAGAATCAGAAACAGATAAAATGAAACGCCAAAGATGATGTCGAATGAGAACATCTTATCCCCATGGCTGAGCAATCTCACGAAGACGAAGAACCAGAATGTGGTAAATGCAGACAACCAGAAAGTACGTTTCAAAACCTGCAGGAAACTGATCTTTCGTATATGGATGATAGTAGAGTAGTTGTATTCACTTAGGAATAAGGCGACATTAGCAACGAAAAAAGTAATCTTCGTTGCATGGTCAAAGTAATCAGGAATCATCTGTGATTCAAACTTGGTAAAAAGCAGTAACAGACAATTCAAAAGGACGAAATCGGTACACATTACCAATCGTCTCACTAACAAGTTTCCTCTGTAGGTGTTATTAATCATATACATATTATTATTACATTCCAAATCCATATCTTCATGATAAGAGCTAAATGATTCTTAAAAAACATGGCAAAGGTAATAATAATTATTGGAAAAGCCAAACTTTTTAAAGAAAAAAGTTTAATAAGAAACCATTTTTTATCTATTCTGAAACAGTAGCGAAGATAGCCCCCGAAGCGAGTCTGGGCAATACATAAAGCTTTTGCCCTTACAGGGCGACAGGTTTGCGTCCGTAAATACCCAGGGCGTTGCCCTGGGCTAGGAGCTTCTGCCCTTTCAGGGCGTACTGCATCTGGTGCTTCTGCCCTTTCCCTTCGGCCGGTGACCGTTGGTTCAGGGTGTGCTGCATCTGGTGCTTCTGCCCTTTCCCTTCGGCCGGTGACCGTTGGTTCAGGACGTGCTGCATCTGGTGCGGGCCTTCAGCCCGTACATGAACCACTTGCAAAACTTCAGTTCATTACTTAAACAGACCGAAAAGCTCTGCATCAATGAGATCGGTAACCTTGCGGAAATCTTCCGGATTCTCACCAAACTCCAGGTTATCACCATCGATGATGATGAGGCGGCCCTTATAACTCTTGATCCATTCTTCGTAACGGTTATTCAAGCCCTGGAGATAGTCGATGCGGATACTCTTCTCGAAATCTCTGCCTCGCTTCTCGATGTGCTTGACGAGTGTAGGAATGCTGCTCTTGATATAGATCATCAGGTCTGGGAGTTTCACCAGACTGATCATCAGATCGAAGAGATCGGTATAGTTCTTGAAATCCCTATCGCTCATCATGCCGATGTCATGAAGATTTGGGGCGAAGATGCGGGCATCCTCGAAGATGGTACGGTCTTGTACTATGGTCTGTTCTGAACGGGAGATTTCCACTACATCATGGAATCGCTTGTTCAAGAAATAGATCTGAAGATTGAACGACCATCTTTCCATATCCTTATAATAATCTGCCAAATACGGATTATTATCAACCGGTTCGAAGTTTGCCTTCCAACCATATCTTTTGGCAAGCATCTTGGTCAATGTTGTCTTGCCGCTACCTATATTTCCTGCTATTGCTATATGCATCTATGTCAATGTTAAATGTTGAATGTTGAATGTTGAATGTTGAATGTTGAATTAGGGCTAGCGCCATCAACGCTTCCTTTTTTTACCTTTTTACTTTTTTACCTTTTTACCCTTTTACCTTTAAAAGCTCTTTTACCTTTAAGAAAAGAGGCCGAAGAGCTTGGCATCTATCTTATCGATGATGTCACCAAACTGCTTGGGATTGTGCTCGAAGTCGAGATTATCTACCTCTACGATGAGTACATTGCCTTTATATTTGTTCATGATGAAATCTTCGTAGAGATTGTTGATACCTTCCAGATAATCGATAGGCATCTTCTGCTCATAGTCGCGACCTCTCTTCTGGATATTCTTGACGAGATGAGGAACGGAAGAACGGAGATAAATCATGAGTTTCGGCATCTCCACCACTTCCATCATCGACTCGAAGAGTTCCATGTAGGTTTCATAATCGCGCTGGTCCATATTGCCCATTCTGCGGTTGTTTGCCGCAAAGACATATACACCCTCGAAGATGGTACGGTCCTGGATGACGGTCTCCGTACTATGCTGAATCTCCAGCAGATTCTTGAATCGCTGCTTGAGATAGAACACTTCCATATTGAGTGCCCATCGGGGAATGTCCTTGTAATAATCATCGATATAGGGGTTATCTGCCACGGGTTCCAAGAATTTCTTCCAACCATAGTGTTTGGCGAGCATCTTGGTCAACGTGGTCTTACCACTACCGATGTTTCCTGCTATTGCTATATACATTTTTTTGAATGTTGAATGTTAAATGTTGAATGTTGAATTTTAGCCCTCAATTCTACATTTTGCAAAAATACAACAAATATTTGGGATAAACAAAAAAAGACCCGCAGATTTCGCAAATTACGCTAATTATTATCCATATAGAATAAAAAACCAACGTAAACTGCGAAACTGCGGGTTACCTTATATAATCAACTATTCAAATGTGTGTTTCTGTCTAATAGTCCCGTTCGATGAGTTCGAGACACATGCGGGAGTTGTGGTAAGGACATTTCCAGAAACCAGCCTTATCATCCTCCTTGTTCACTGAACCATCTTCGAGGATAGCCCAGTGCCACTCACCGTTCCTGGCGTCCAAGAGATGCTTTGCCACATAGTTCCAGCACTGGATGGCAACCAGGAGATTCTCCTCGGTACGGAAATACTGATAAAGGTCGAGATGACCGATAATGTTCTCACACTGAACCCACCACTGGCGCTGCAGGTCGAACTTATCGCCATCCTTCCAATGCTCATAAACCATACTGCCATCAGGACGCAAGCCTTCATCGGCAGCCTCAGCAATACGGCGAATGATGCGCTCAATCTTATGAAGCACCTCCTTATCACCCAATACGAGGGCGGTCTCATGGAGTAACCAGGATGCCTCGATGTCATGACCGTAACTCTCGATATTCCGTTTGCCCTCCCACTCATCATTGAAGAAGAGGTCGAGGTGATAAGTCTCCTTATTGAGCAACTTATCGGTGAAGATATCGAGAAGATTGCGGATGCTCTTCTCCAGTTCCGGAGTCTTCCAAACGCGATAGAGGTTGGTATAAGGCTCGATGATGTGGAGATGGGTATTCATGGTGCGGGAACCATTCTCGTCCTTATCCGAGAGACGCATGTCGGCAATCGGATTCCATTCACGGGTCAAAGCTTCGATATAACCATTGTTCTTGGCATCAAAGGCATGTTTCTCGATGTCATGATACAGGGAGATGGCGATATCCAGCGCTTCCTGATCGCCTGTGGCACGAGCATACTCCGAGAAGCCATAGATGGCAAAGCCGATGGCATAAGTCTGCTTCTTGGTATCGAGCGGATTGCCCTTGTAATCTACGCTCCAGTAGATGCCACCATATTCCTTGTCCAGGAAATGATCACGGACATACTCCTTGGCGCGGGTGGCAGCCTCCAGATATTCCGGTTTCTTCAACACACGGTAGGCAGCAGAGAACGCCCAAAGGATGCGGGCATTCATCACAGCACCTTTCTCGGCTTCAGGGTGTACCTGGTCGTTACCATCTACACGTCCGTAGAAGCCGCCGTTTTCTTCATCTTTCACCTTGTCAATCCAATACTTGAGGATGTTGTTCTCCAGGACATCCATCATCGTTTCTTTCAAGTTTTCCATTTTTTTAAATGATTATCAGTTGTACATCATTCTACTTCTTGATAGGGAACTTCCATGACAATACCATCAACAGGAAGGCAATGACAGCAGGGAAAAGTGAGAACAATGACCATACCATCGTGAGCACAGAGTCGGTGACACTGGCTGGATCGATCATCGTATTACCCATACTGTCTGTAATCATGTTGGCACCAGCCCAACCCAGGAAAAGGGCGATAAGAGAACCGGAAATGGCGGTACCAAACTTCTGACTCATCGTACCGGATGAGAAAATCAAACCAGTAGCTGAGGTTCCGAAATGCTCGGTATGATAGTCGGCTACATCGGCATACATAGACCACATCAATGGAGAATAGATACCGATACCTACAGAAGTCAGGACAACCAAGGCAATCATCACCCAGATATAAGCCGGATCCATTGGGATGAAGAAGAATGCCACGGAGAGAACCAGACAGAGAACGGCTGCCCAGAAGAAAGCCATGCGCTTGCTGCCTACCTTACGGGTAAACCATGGGGAAACGCCTCCGAAAATCATACAGGTTACCTCACCGAATGCCATGAATACGGTATAGTTGATGATCAATCCCTCGATGGTTACATTGCCATGCAGACAGTAATCAAACATATATCCGGCTACGGCATAGCGGAAACCGTTGAAGAAGTTGGTGCAGACAGCGATGGCAGTCATATAGAGCCATGCCTTGTTGTGAACGAGGTCAGCAAACTGCTTGAAGGAGAACTTCTCTGCACGCTTTGGCTTGAGACGTTCCTTGGTCAGGAGTCCGCAAGCCAAGGTCATCACGGCAGCAATGATACCGAGTACGGCACCAATGACAGCATACTGATGAGCAGCATTTCCACCTACCATCTTCTGGAGATATGGGAAGGAAAGCAAGGTAGCGAAACCCATCGCATAAGCTCCCACCATACGGAAAGAAGAGAACTGGTTCTTCTCATTATCATCTTCGGTCATCACACCAAGCAATGAACCGTAAGGTACATTCACCATGGTATATATCGCCATCATCAGGAGATAGAGGGTATAAGCATAGATTCGCTTGCCTACAGGACCGAAGTCTGGCGTGTAGAGCAAGAGAGCAAATATCAATCCGAAAGGAATGGCACCATAGATGAGCCAAGGACGATAGGTACCGAAACGGCTCTGGGTACGGTCAGCAAGACTACCCATCAACGGGTCGGTAACCACATCGAACATACGAGCCACGAGCATCAGCACCGCAGCATCGGCAAAAGAGAGTCCGAAGACATTGGTAAAAAACAGAGGAAATGCAATAGACATCACCTTCCATACGATACCACCAGCAGCGGCATCACCGAGTGCATAAGCAATTTTTTCTTTTATACTAGCCATTGTTTTTAATATTTAATGTTGAATGTTAAGTGTTGAATGTTGAATTTTAAGTGTTAACTTTAAGGGGAAAATTCTTCACTCTTCGTTCTTCACTCTTCACTTATTAAAAAAGGGATTCGCCCCTCGTACATATATAATACGCACGAGGGTAAAGAATCCCTACAATCTTAATACCTATGAAAAAAATTACTTATTTAATGTTTCCTTATTCTTTGCAACCAAAGCCTTGATCTTCTCCACTGAGAACTGAGTGCGATAGTCGTCCTTTGGTGTATTCATGCAGTAATCAACCAGACGGTCGATGGTAGAAGTAGCTACGTGCATTCTTGTATCAGAAGAAGCATAGTAGATGAATACCTTGCCATCCTCATCTGCAATCCAACCATTGGTGAAGACTACGTTCATCACATCACCGATATACTCAGGACCTTCCGGTACGAGAAGGTATCCACCAGGCTCTGCAATCACCTTTGTAGGATCCTCAAGAGATGTCATATACATATAGAGTACATAGCGGAGACCACTGGCACAACCACGAACACCGTGAGCCAGATGCAACCATCCCTTATCAGTCTTGATTGGGTGAGGGCCCTCACCATTCTTCACCTCCTGAATGGTATGATAGTGACGGGCATTGATGATCTTCTCTTCCTTGATTTCAGCGTTGGTGATATCATCAACCAATGCCCAGCCGATACCACCACCTGAACCTGTATCGATGAAACCATCCTGTGGACGGGTATAGAAAGCATACTTGCCATCAACGAACTCTGGGTGGAGAACCACATTGCGCTGCTGACTCTTGGTCTTCAAATCAGGAAGACGCTCCCAATTGACCAAGTCCTTGGTACGAGCGATAGCAGCTGTTGCAGTAGCAGCACTGAGGTCACCTGGCTGTGCATCGTCATGACGCTCTGCACAGAACACACCGTAGATGTAACCATCCTCATGAGCGGTGAGACGCATATCGTAGATATTGGTAGCAGGAACCACATCCTCAGGCATGGTAATAGGCTCATCCCAGAAACGGAAATTATCGATACCGTTAGGACTCTCGGCTACAGCAAAGAAACTCTTGCGGTCAGCACCCTCCACACGTACAACGAGGAGATACTTTCCATTCCACTTGATGGCACCTGAATTGAGAGTAGCATTCATCATGATGCGCTGCATCAGGTATGGATTGCTCTTTTCATCGAAGTCATAGCGCCACTCCAATGGTGTATGTTCTGCGGTAAGGATAGGGTTCTTATACTTCTCATAGATACCATTTCCCCACTCTACTGGTTCATTCTTACGGCTCAGCAGTTCTTCATGATGAGCGCGAAGTGCTTTCACTTTGTCTTGAAATGTTGTCATATTTTGTTTATTTTAATGTTAAATGTTAAGTGTTGAATGTTGAGTGTTGAATGTTGAGTATAAAATGCACATTGGACTAATGCCAATTCAACATTCAACATTCAACATTTATTTTACTTTCTTGATGTCTTTGACAAAAAGGACTTTCTTTTCATTCTTGAATGCCTTGAAGTCATTGACGATGGCTCCATCACCTATTCCAGGGAGATAAGCTTCCTCCTGAGGTTTGTCCCAAGCATTGCGCCAGAAGAGAACGTAGCTCAACTGATACTTCTGAAGTACTGGCCAAAGAGTCTGGGTGAACCAGTTCTGCTTCTGCGAAATGCCTCGGCACCCTGTCTCAGAGAGGGCAGGAATCTTGTTGACCTTCTTGGCAGCCTGCATCATCACATCCAATGTCTCGGTAAGATTCTTCTGATAGGTGGCATCATTGTTGTCAAACTCATAGATGTCAACGCCTACCAGATCAACGAATTCATTACCCGGATAACGCTCCAAGAAAGCATCAACGGTCTTCTCGTCTCCCAAGTTTGGCGACCAAGCCCATACGATGTTGCTACACCCTGCTTCAGTAAGTCTGTGATAGGTTTTTGCGTAAAGTTGGTTGTATTGCGCAGGTGTACAACTGTTGGCTCCCCACCAGAACCATCCGCCATTCATCTCATGCCATGGACGGAAGATAACGGGAACGAGTTGTCCTTTATCATTCTTCAACGAGAGGATGAAATCTGATACTTTCTTGAGCCAGGCATCAAACTTCTGCTGCTGAGCGCCTCCGTCAAGAACAGCAGCTACGGCATCACCCTTCGGATCCCAGGCATTCTCGCCTGTTGCCGGATTCCATGGATGCCAGCTCAAGGTAACGATGCCGCCACGCTTGTGCTGTGCCAGAATCTCCTTTCTCATACGGTCGAAAGGAACACCGTCGAGATTCTCCTTGCTGTCGAGTTCTATCTTACCGAGGTCGAATCCCATCACTGCAGGATAGTCGCCCGTAGTGAGGAGCACGTCGCTCTTTCCTTCATCCCATTTCCAAGTGGTACCATACACTGGGTCATCCTGATGGCCCAACATGATACCCTTGTTTAATAATTTCTGCAGCCGAATCTTCAGCTGCCCAGCTGGTGTCTTGCTGCAATCTTTCTTGCCTTTGCAGCAGGATGTATTGGCAGCCTGGACAGATGCACCCGTAACGCCATCAACCTGAGCCATTGCTCCCTGCATCGCCAGCAGACAAGCTGCACTCAATAAATATTTCTTCAATACCATATCTTTATAATGTTAAGTGTTAAATGTTAAGTGTTAAATGTTAAGGTATTAGCATTTGAATTCTTCACTCTTCGTTCTTCACTCTTCACTTTCGAAGCTGCGCTTCGATGAATCGCTGCCATTCATCCCACTGCTCCTGATACCAGAAATGTCCTGTCATCTGATAGAGACTCAAGGTCTTAGGAGCCTTTACGCTATTGTAAAGTCCGTAAGATGATGTAGGAGGAACCACCTCATCGTTATATCCGAAGCTATACCAACCCGGACAAGTAATGCGGCGGGCAAAGTTGGCACCATCATAATAGCGGGCACCTTCGAGACGCGCCTTCTCCAAATCAGTCAGTTTCTGCTCTTTCCAAGCAGCACCCTGTGCCTTGTCTTCCTTATAGAAGTAGTGTGGCCAACCGCCTGCAACACCGTGAATCTCAGCCTCATAATCGCACATGGCATCATGAACAGGAGCCAGGAAGGTGATGCGCTTATCGAGGGCAGCCACAGCGAGGGAGAGGAATCCACCCTGTGAAGAACCGGTCACACCGATGGTCTTGCCATTCCATTCAGGAAGGGAAGCGATATAATCCACACCACGGACAGCACCGGTCACAACTCTCTTATAAGAATTGCGGTTCGGATTTTCGAGATTGGTATCCCAATAACCGTTCAGTTCACCATTGGCAAGATCGTCATATACCTTCTGCTCCATGGTAACAGGAACACCGTGAATACCGATTTCAAGCACGATGCACTCAGCAGGAGCGGTATAGGTATCGCCAGCATAAGGGCGGACACCAGCACCAGGAACACGGAGAAGAGCAGGATATTTACCTTCCTTGACAGGAACACTCAGGATGCCATACATCTTAGAGCCCCATCTGTTATTGTTATAACTGATCTCATATACATTCTTATCCTTGGTACAACGCTCTGGGAGGAGCACCTTGGTAGGATTCAGATCATTCTGTCTGGCTTCATCCAATGCCTTCTTCCAGAAAGCATCAAAGTCTTTCGGTTCCTTGGCAAACGGCAGGATCTTCTCAGGAGAGAAACCAGCAGTACAAAGTCCCTCATAATTTTTGCCATCTACATGAGCAATCACCTTGAAGCGATAGAAGCCCGGCTGCTTGAGCGCCCCACTCCATTTCATGGTTCCGTCCTTCAGCACAGCACTCTTCTTCACTTCCGGAAACATCGCCGGACCAGCTTCGTAGTCAATCCTGACATTATCGAGAAGCGTTCCGCTCTTTCTCACATTGACGGTGAAGTTAGCTTTCTCACCTACCTTGTAGTTCCAATCCTGATGGTCAGGAGTAACCGAAACCACAATGTTGTTGCCTCTGATTTGTGCGCGAAGGTTCAAAGAACCCAGCGCACTTATCAGAACACTTATAATTATTAACCTAAAAACCTTTGCATTACTATTCTTCATTTTTTATGTCTGTATTGTTAGTTATACTGTTAAGTTTTACGGCTGCAAAGTTAGGCATATTTTTCGACAAATCCATGTACTATTTTGCTGAATAAACGTACTTTCATTTCAAAGCATAAAAAAAGTGCAGAAAAAGCATAGATACACCACATGAACGATATTCTTTTGCAAGTCTACCTACTACATTTAGGAAGATACGTCTATATCTCTTTCAGATATATAATAATATAATGTACGCGAACCTTATAATATATATAGACTTTATACGTTATCACAACAAGATTAGGACAGAAAAGTCTCTTATTCTTAACACAAATCAAGCAAACCGTCAATAAAACGTAAAACATACACTCTACAGCATGCAAAAACAAGAAAAAGAATATCTAATTTGCTATAAAGCAGAAAAGTATCAGTAATAAGCAAAATAGGTACAAGGATTTCAGCAAAAAACTACTATCTTTGCACCGGAATACGAAAGTAGCCTGAAAGATAAGAAATTACAAGAATAAACAAGAATATAAACAATATAAAAAGTAATCACAACAATGAAACAAGAAAAAGCAACCTAGAGCAAGCCTCTTGCTTTCCTCCCCCATCAGGATGTATGGGAAGAGGATGAACCAGAGAGCGATTATCCGTTTGGAATCTCCTCAACAAGAACAGAGCATCTTCGAAAGAGAAGTGTTTGAAGATGAACTGCCCGACAGGCTGAGGAAACGCCAAACTGTTTTAACCAACTAACAAAAAATTTATGAACATCAAAAGTAGAGAAAAGTTGCTTGCTGGCGTAGCTGCCCTGAGTCTTCTCGGCATCTCTCCTCAGCAAACTTTCGCAGCCCAGATCACAACGAGCCAGGCTGTTCAACAAGCAAAGAAGATTACTGGTAACGTAACCGATGCAATGGGTCCTATCATCGGCGCTACCGTAAAAGTAAAGGGCACCAAAAATGCCGCAGTCACAGATATGGACGGTAAATACACACTGAGTGTAGCTGCCGGACAGACCGTTGAAGTATCTTACGTAGGATACATCACCAAATCTTTCAAGGTGGGCGGTCAGAACAATTACAACATTACTTTGACAGAAGACAACAACAATCTTCAGGAAGTAGTGGTTGTAGGTTATGGTACTATGAAGAAGAGCGACCTGGCAGGTGCTTCCGCTTCCATGGACGAAAAGACATTGAAGCAGACTCCTATCACCAACGTAGACCAGGCTTTCCAAGGTAAGATTTCCGGTGTGAACGCTGTCCAGACTTCTGGCCAGCCAGGTTCTGCCGTAGCCGTTAGCGTCCGTGGTATTGCTACCATCAACGCCAACTCAGAACCATTGTACGTTGTAGATGGTGTCATCTTCAACTCACAGAGCAATAGCGGTTCTTCACTCGGTTTGGGTGACAAGCTCGGTAACGGTTCTCACTCAGCCGTATCTCCTCTCTCTTTGATCAACCCTAGCGATATCGTCAGCATGGAGGTATTGAAGGATGCTTCTGCTACTGCCATCTATGGTGCACAGGGTGCCAATGGTGTTGTTTTGATTACCACCAAGAAGGGTAAGGCTGGCGAAGCTAAGTTTACCTATACCGGTAGCGTAGCTGCAAGCCGTCAGAACAAGCGCCTCGATATCATGAACCTGCGCGAGTTTGCAGAGTATTATAACGATCTGGCTAACCAGGGTGAAATCTCCAAGCCTAACGAGGTATACAGTGATCCATCTATCCTCGGTATCGGTACCAACTGGCAGGATGCCATCTTCCAGACTGCATGGCAGCAGTCACACCAGATTGCCGCAGAAGGTGGTACAGACAAGGTCAACTATTATATCTCAGGTAACTGGACAGATCAGGATGGTACCATCATCGGTTCTGAATTCCAGCGCTATTCTATGCGTGTCAACCTCTCTGCACAGTTGAAGAAGTGGTTCAAGCTCGGTTTGAATGCTACTTATTCCAAGACAGCAGAAAGCTTGAAACTGGCTGATGGTTCAGAAGGTTTGATCAACTACTCTCTGACTACACCTCCAGATATCCAGATTTACAATATTGATGGCGGCTACTCAAGCGTATCTAAGGAAGGTTTCACCAATCCTAACCCTATCGCCATGGCTATGAAAGACGATATTCTGCTCGACCGTCAGAGCTTGAACGGTAGTGTCTTCGCAGATATCACCCTGATGAAGAGCTTGACCTGGCACAGCCAGTTAGGTTTCGATATCGGTGCATCCAAAGGTGAGACCTATAATCCGATGATTGACCTCGGTACATGGAAGCGTCAGAACAACCAGAGCCGTCTGCAGAAGAACAGCAATACCTTCTGGTCATTGAACAACTATCTGCAATATTCTACCAATATCGGCAAACATAGTATCACTGCCATGCTCGGACAGGAGTGCTGGGAATCAAAATATGATTATACTTCGGTATTCAATACCAACCTTCCTAACGATGTAGTTCATAACCCAGCTTTGGGTCAGGGCGATCCTCAGATTGGTGCCGGTTGGGGAAGTTCATCTATGGCTTCATTCTTCACCCGTGAGACATACAACTACGACGACCGTTATCTCGCTACCTATACCTATCGTTATGATGGTAGTTCCAACTTCGGTCCTAACAACCGTTGGGCAGGTTTCCACTCATTGGCTTTGGGCTGGCGTTTCACCAACGAGCAGTTCATGAAGGGCATCAAGTGGTTGAGCAATGGTAAGTTGCGTCTCGGTTGGGGTCAGACAGGTAACTCCAATATCGGTCCTTACAAGTGGGGTTCTGCCATGAGTACCATGGATACAGCCCTCGGCACCAGCTTCCGTCCAGCCAACCTGAAGAACCTCGACATCAAGTGGGAGACTCAGGAGCAGTATAACGTAGGTCTTGACCTCGGTTTCTTCAACAGCCGTGTAAACCTGACCGTTGACTGGTATAAAAAGATGAGTAAGAATATGTTGATGCAGCTCAACTTGCCTTCTATCATGGGTACCAGCGGTAACCAATCTTCAGCCCTCGCTGCACCATACGGAAACTATGGCGACATCGAGAATACCGGTCTTGAGATTGCACTCAACACCCACCCTATCGTAACCAAGGACTTCGACTGGAGTTCAGACGTCACCATCTCTATCAACAAGAACAAGTTGAAGAGTCTTTCCGGCAGTACCGCATTGCTCGGTAAGGGTCAGTGGAGCGACGTTGTAGCCCGTTCCGCACCAAACGAATCACTCTACAACTTCTACGGTTACGTAGTAGAGGGAGTATATAAGGATTACAATGATATCATCAGTTCTCCAGTACAGACCCTGCAGAAGAACAACCCTATCTCTGTAACAACAGATGCAGATGGTACCAAGCACTATGCATGGATTGACGATCCATCTAAGTTCAGCCGCAGCAACACCACCTATGTAGGTGACTTGAAGTACAAGGATATCAACGGCGATGGTATCATCGACGAGAATGATAAGACCAACATCGGTTCTCCACTGCCAAAGTGGACCTTCGGATGGAACAATACCTTCCGCTACAAGAACTTCGACCTGAATATCTTCATCAACGGTTCTGTAGGCGCCAAGGTAGCCAACTATCTGAACATGAAGATGACTCACATGAACTCTCCATGGAGCAACCAGTTGAAGGATGTCAACAAGCGAGTTCACCTCGTAGCCAAGGATGGCAACCAGACAGGTAACTGGTATGACAACATCTCTAATCTGACAGTTGACAATCCAAACTCGATGTACCCACGTGCATCCATCAACGACCCTAACGATAACGACGCATTCAGCGACCGTTATATGGAGGATGGTTCTTACCTCCGCTTGAAGAGCATGGCTCTGGGATACACATTCGACCAGAAGCTCATCCAGAAGATTGGTCTGACCAATCTCCGACTGACTCTCACAGCGTCTAACCTCTTCACCATCACCGGTTACAGCGGTTACGACCCAGAGGTAGGTCTATCTACTCAGAGTGCGAATGTATATGGTCTGGACTTCGGTCGCTACCCTTCTCCAACCACCGTTACATTTGGTTTGAACTTATCATTCTAATATCCAAAACGAACAGTTATGAAATTTAAGAACATTAAATATACAGCATTTGTAATGCTCCTCGGTATGGGAATGACCTCTTGCGGTGACTTCCTTGACAAACCGGTAGAGGACAATTACAACACAGAGAACTATTACAACGGTGATGCTTCCTGCATCTCTGGCGTAAACTATCTCTACAACTCACCTTGGTATGATTTCCAGCGTGGTTTCATCAAGGTTGGAGAGGTTATGTCAGGTAATATGTATTGGGGATCAAGCCCTTATCTGAACTTCAGTACCAATGGTACCGATGAGGACCTGGTGAACATGTCTTACTCACTCTGGGCAGAGATTGGTCACTGCAGTACCGTTTACGAGTCATTGCAGAACGCCATCAACACCTCTGAGAAGGTGAAGAACCAGTGTATGGGCGAATGCCTTGCCTGGAAGGCGATGGCATACTTCTACCTGGTACGTACCTTCGGTGATGTGCCTATCATCCACAGCAACTCAGAGACACTTGGCAAAGGTGACTACAACCAGTTGAGCAAGGTAGAGAAGGCTGATGTATATGAGTATATCATCATGACCCTGGAAAAGGCAATGGAACTTCTTCCTAAGGAAAAGAGCACTACAGGCCGTATCGACTACTATTGTGCTGAAGGTCTGCTCAGTAAGGTTTATCTGACCAAGGCTGGTGTTTCAGGTTCCTTGAATCAGGACGATTTGAAGAAAGCTGCCGAATACTCTAAGGATGTCATTGAGAACTCAGGTAGAGGATTGATGGAGCACTACGAGGATATCTTCCGTGGCTCTAACCAGTTCTGCGAAGAGATCTTGATTGCATGGCGCTGGACAGTAGGTTCTCAGTGGACTTCCCAGAATACCCTCCAGAGCGACTTGGCTCCAGAAGGTTTCGATGAGAATGGTGACTGCTGGGGCGGTTGGGGCGGTCCATCAGTTGATTTGATGGAAGCCTTCGGTGTATCTCCTAAGGATGATCCAGCAAGCCGTGTAGATCCTGACCACCGTCGTAAGGCAACCATCATGATGCCAGGCGATGTATACTCTTACTTCTGGAGAGACCACGATCTTCCTGCCAATGCACAGAAGGATGGTCTGAAGAAGGGATTCTCTTACCTGGATTTCTGGTATAACAAGGATTACAATACAGCAGCAACCGGTCAGTGTCAGGCTCCTTGCGGTGGAACAAACGTAAAGCATCTCTATGGCGACAACTTCGACCACAAGGCTGAATTGGGTATCACTCCAGGTCGTATGTCAAACGCCCTCCCAACCCCACTCCTCCGTCTTGCAGACATCTATCTGATTTATGCAGAGGCACAGGTACAGATGGGTAACAATACCGATGCACTTGCCTTGGATTGCTTCAACAAGGTTCGTGGCCGTGCATACGAGTGGCAGGGATTCGTAAGAAAGACCTCTCTGACATTCGAAGACATCTGGAAGGAGCGCCGTCTGGAGTTTGCCGGTGAGGGTGACCGCTGGTACGACTACGTACGCCGTGCATACTACGATGTAGACAGCTGCATCAAGGAATTGAAGGCACAGCACCGTAATGCGATGTGGAACTGCGATACAGCTTACAAGGCATACTACAACAGTGGCACATGGGACAGCTCTGAAATTCAGTATGATGAGAATACAGCTGCACCTAATGTAACAGCCAGCAGCTTTACATTGCCATTCCCTACAGAGGACGTAGCCCTGAACCCTAACCTGGGTAGCAACGCTGCTCCAATCCATGTGGATGTACGTAATACATATAGTTATTAATCAATTAAGAGAATTTCATTATGAATATCAAGAATATAAATGGGGCTTTATTCGCCATGGCACTTGTTGCAGCCAGCGCAGGATTCACTTCTTGCGAGGACGAGCCAGACAAGTATGAAGTTGCAGGCGGAACTCCTACCATCGATTATGTTCGCCCTGTAAATGTAGCCAGCAAGGACTCCCTGCTTACTGGTGCATCTCTCAACAATACCATCTGTATTGTGGGTAGAAACCTGAGAAGTGTGACCAAGATCAACTTCAACGACCAGGCAGCAGTCCTGAACACCAGTTACATGACGGATAACACCATCATCGTAACCGTGCCAAAGGCTATCCCTAACGAGGTAAGTGATAAGATTTATTTCATCACCAGCAAGCAGGATACCGTGGCTTACGATTTCAAGACCATCGTACCAGCTCCAACCATCAACAGCATGAGCAACGAGTGGGCAGCTCCAGGCGAGGAAGTAACCATCAAGGGTGACTACTTCCTGGATTACGACAACAGTCATCTGACTATCCAAGTGGGTGACAACTACACCGTCCCTTACGAGGACTTGAAGATCACCCAGAACAGCATCCGCTTCAACATGCCGGAGGATATGCCTAAGCATGAGCCTATCACCATCACTACCATCAACGGTACTACCAAGGCTGGCTTCCGCTATATGGACAACCGCGGTATGCTCTTCGACTTCGATACTCCTTGGAAGGAAGGTGGAGACGTATTGGGCAACAATGGTTGGCACGCACGTACCATCACTTCTGATGGCACATCACTCTCAGGCAATTACATGGTTCTCGGTGAGACAGCCATGGGTGCAGACGGTGGCTGGAACGACGGTAACTTCTCATTCGAGTACTGGCCAGGAAGCTGGCAGGACCCTGAGACCTACTCAAGCCGTCCACGTATGCAGGATCTCGCTGACTTCAGCGACTGGAAGAACATGAGTCTGAAGTTCGAGATGTGCATCCCTAAGGACAACAGCTGGTCAGCTGCTCCTATGCAGATTTACTTCGGTAGCGTCAGCCAGATTTCTAATGGTGCAGCTGGTGTACAGGATATCTACGGCAACGTATTGGCAGGAGCTAACAACACCTTCTTCCACGACCAGGGTAAGCTGGCACGTGCCCTCTACATGCCTTGGCAGAATACAGACGACAAGACATATAACACCGAGGACAAGTGGGTAACCGTTACCATCCCATTGGCAGACTTCGTTTATGACTACGATGGCAACAAGGGATTGAGCTATTCAGGTGTGAACGACTTCAGTGCCTTCAATATCTTTGTTGTCAAGGGTGCATACAATGATGCCAGCGTATTGCCTACCGGTGTAGACTGTAACCCAATCATCAAGATTGACAACATCCGTGTGGTTCCAAACAAATAAACTTATAATCTGAATTGATATGAAAAAGATAAGCAAAATATTCGCCATGTTGGTGGTAGCCCTCGCAGGGCTATCGCTGACAGCGTGCAGCGACGGAGATGATCTCTCTACCGACCAGTACGGCAACGACATCTCCCTCCAGTCATTCGGTCCATGCCCAGTGCTCCGTGGCGGTACCTTATATCTCTATGGTACCAATCTGGACCAGATTGAGTCTGTCAACCTTCCAGGTGCAGACCCTATCACCGCATACGAGATTCTCCAGAGCGGCTACAACAGCAAGATTTCCATCCAGGTTCCTGATGAAAAATGCGAACCGGGTCAGATTGTCCTGAAGACCAAGAAGGGTGGCGAGATTACATCCGTATCTCCTATCACCTATCGCGAGGACATCGAAATCACCAAGTTCTTCGTAGGTAGCGAAGGCACTATGGTAGGTAATGTAGGCGACGTAGTAACCATCAAGGGTGATTACCTCAACCTGATGCACGGCGTTATCTTCGCAGGTAGCGATACCATCAAGGAGGCTGAATTCGTTGGTCACGACCGCTACACCATCCAGGTGAAGATTCCGGCAGAGGCTCGTACAGGTGTCATCACACTGACAGATACCATCAAGGACGGTACTTCTCTGGAGACCAAGGAAGAGTTGACCATCAATACTCCTGAGGCTACTCCTATCAAGGACCGCACCATCAAGGCAGGCGAAATCCTCAGCATCAAGGGTTCTTCATTCGACCAGATTGTCAGCGTGAAGTTTGAGGGCGCTACAGTAGATGCAGCCGACTTCAAGTCACAGAGTGCAGCAGAGATTACCGTTGCTGTTCCTGCCAAGGCTACCGATGGTACCTTCTATGTAGTAACCAAGAGCGGTATCGAGGTTCCTGTAGGCAACATCATTACCGTGGTTCCAACAGAGCTTGTTGCAACTCCTAACCCAGTGAAGAATGGTGCAGAACTCACCATCACCGGTAAGGATATGGATCTGATTACAGGCATCGCATTCCCTAATGCTGCAACTTCTGAACTCAAGAAGGTAGAGACAACCAAGGTAACTGCCACAGTTCCAGAGGATGCACAGGAGACAACCAAGGAAGGCAATGGCATCATCCTGAGTCTCGCCAACGGAAAGACAGTAACAGTAGCCTATACATTGGTTAAGCCAACCGTTGCATCTTGCACTCCTGCAGCCATCACAGCTGGCGAGAAGACCCTCATCAAGGGTACAGATCTCGACCTCGTAGCAAGCATCACCTTCCCTGGCGATGTTGAGCAGACCGTAGAGGTGAAGGGAACTGCCAATACCCTCGGAGTTACCGTTCCTGCAGCTTGCGCCGGTACAGGCTTCAAGCTCAACCTGAAGAATGGTACAACCATTGAGGTGAAGGATATGCTGAGCATCAAGGCTGCTACCGACCCAGCTATCGCAAGCATCAATCCGGGTGAGGCTGTCGCAGGTTCAAACATTACCATTACAGGTAAGAACTTCCAGAACATCCAGAACATCTATATCGGTTCTTACAAGGTAAACCGCTATACATCTCGTACCAATACTGAGATTGTATGCCAGGTTCCTGCCAATGCTGAAGCTGGTACCTACAAGATTGTGATGGAAGACCCAGACGGCAATAAGATTGAAGGTCCTGAGTTCAAGGTGGTTCCTGCAGAGAAGGATATCGCTACTATCACAACCAACATGGACAACAGCGCCATCAAGTATCCATATAACTTCACATGGGATGACACCGGTCGTTTCCGCATCATGAAGGCTGACCTCATCAAGTTGGGTGTCAAGATTGGTTCCAAGATGCTCTTCTATAAGGAAGCAGGAGCTACTGGTCAGGTACAGATCAACAACGCCAACTGGGGCGGTATTGATACTCCTGCCGACTGGAATGGTGACCAGAGCTGCCTTGTGAAGGTATTCGATGCAGCCATGATGGAAGCAGTAAACAGCATCTCTGACGGTTGGAGCGATACTGCATTCATTCTCCAGGGCGACCTGAAGAATGTAACCAAGATTGCTATCCTTCCATAAGATAGAAATATTTAACATAAAAAACGCATTTATGTGAAATATAATTTGTAAATTTGTGGCGTAGTTATATTAACTGCGCCACATTTTTGATTTTAACCAAAACATTAACCCGATATGAAGAAAATAGCATTATCCTTACTGGTGGCTTTGAGCTGCATCTCAGCCAAAGCTGCCGATGGCAAGTCGCTGTTCGTATCATTCAACGATGGTAGCAAGATAGAGTTTGCATTGAGCACTCTGCCGGAAGTGACCTTCGGGAATGACAAGATGACCGTGACTTCCACTGCCACTACCGCCAGTTACGAACTGTGGAAGGTTTCTACCTTCACCTACGGTACCACTACGGGCATCCAGCAAATTGAAACCAACAGTAAGTTTGCCTTCGAAGGTGACCGCATCATCGTGGATGGAACCCACAACAAGGTGAGCGCCTTCGCTCTCGACGGAAAGGCAGTAAGCCTCTCTCCTATCCTCGCCGGCGACAAGACCATCATCCCACTGGATGAACTGACCCACGGCGTATATATTATCAAAATCAATAACAAATCCATCAAAGTAGCAAGACAATGAAAAAAATATTACTCTCACTCCTGGCAGTAATGATTTCATTCACTGCCTTGGCACAGACTAAGGGGGACAAGTTGACCATCAACATGAGAAACGGAAAATCGCAAGTCTGGGATCTGACAGCAGACGGACAGACTCCTGTTTCTAAAATCACTCATACTGCAGACGGAAAGGTTGGATTCGTGATGACGGGACTGGAAGAATTCGGTGCTTTCGAAACCTACGACATCAACGACATCAACAACATCTCCTTCTCTATCTATCACGAAAGCGAAATGGGCGATGTGAATCTCGCAGACCCATCAGCTACAGAGAAGACCAAGCGTCTCTACAAGTATCTGCAGCTGAATTACGGCAGCAAGACCATCTCTTCGGTCATCGCCAACGTTAACTGGAACACCCAGGAAGCAGATAAGATTTATAAAGCAACAGGCAAATATCCAGCCATGAACTGCTATGATTTCATCCATATCTATGTTCCTAACCAGGGTTCCAACGGATGGATCAACTACAACGACATCACCCCTGTCACCAACTGGGCAGACCAGGGTGGACTGGTATCACTGATGTGGCACTTCAATGTGCCTAAGACAGAAAGCACCACTCCAGGAACAGATGGTAGCGGTGTGACCTGCACCCCATCCGAAACCACCTTCAAGGCTGCCAACGTATTGACGGCAGGCTCTTGGGAGAACAAGTGGTTCTATCAGGAAATGGACAAGGTAGTGACTGTGTTGCAGAAGTTGCAGGATGCAGGCGTTGTTGCCGTTTGGCGTCCATTCCATGAGGCAGCCGGTAATGCCTGTCTGAAATCTGGTGCCAGCTGGGGAAAGTCCTGGTTCTGGTGGGGATATGATGGTGCCGAGACCTACAAGAAGCTTTGGCAGACCATGTTTGATTACTTCCAGAGCAAAGGTATCCACAACCTGATATGGGCTTGGACCACACAGAACTACAATGGCGATGCCAATACCTATAACAATGATGCCGACTGGTATCCTGGCGACAAATATGTAGATATCATCGGTCGCGACCTCTATGGTTATGATGCTACCAAGCAGGCTCAGGAGTTCCAGGAGATTCAGGCACGCTATCCTGGCAAGCTCGTTGCCCTGGCTGAGTGCGGTACTGATGCCAACAGCAATACGGCTACTGCCGGCATTGATGAGGCATGGAACGCTGGTGCTAAATGGAGTTTCTTCATGCCTTGGTATGGAAGCAATATGCCATCCAACGACTGGTGGAAGGCGGCATTGAGCAGCAAGAACGTGATTACCCGCGATCAGGTAAACCTGAATGCCAACTACGTAGAGGAAAGCGCTGTGGATGCAGTGAAGAACATGGGTATCGGTACCAACTTCGGTAACTGCACAGATGTGGTTGCCATGTGGATGAACATGAACAGCAACTCGGTTACTGATTTCGAGAAAGCTTGGGGACAGGTTCCTACCACCAAACCGATGGTAGATTTCCTGAAGCAGAACGGTTTTAATTCTGTCCGCATCCCTGTTACCTGGTTCCAGCACATGAAGGCTGACGGAACCGTGGATGAAGCCTGGATGAACAGAATACAGGAAATCGTTGATTACGTGATTGATAACGGAATGTACTGCATCCTCAATGTTCACCATGATACAGGTGCTGACAGTGAGGATGTGAAGCACTGGATCAAGGCTGATGAAGCCAACTATCAGGAGAATAAGGAAAAATTCGAGAGTCTCTGGACTCAGATTGCTACCCGTTTCAAGAACTACGACCAGCACCTGGTATTCGAAGGCTACAACGAGATGCTGGATGCCGACAACACCTGGAATGCGCCAAAGAGTACAAGCAGCTATAAGGGTTTGAACGGATATGCCCAGAGCTTTGTGAATGCAGTGCGTGCTACCGGTGGCAACAACGAGACCCGCAACCTCATCATCAGTACCTATGCAGCAGCTAGCGGTGATGACGTATTGAGCAATCTCGCCATCCCTACCGATAAGGTAGCTGGTCATATCGCAGTAGAGGTTCACACCTATGCTCCTTGGGACTGGTTTGCCAAAGGCAAATGGGATGCTTCCTGCAGCAAGGAAATCGCCAATATGTTCACCCGTCTGAACAACAAGTTCATCAGCAAGGGCATTCCTTGCATCATCGGTGAATACGGTACTCATGGAAGCAAGAACGTCAGCAAGAACAGTTCTGCCAGCGAGATTCAGGCTGCTGCCGACCAGGCTGCCGACATCGTGAAGCAGGCAAAGGCTTACGGCGTTGCTACCTTCTACTGGATGAGCATCTTCGACGGTACAGACAGAAGTGTGCCACAGTGGACCTTGCCTACCGTGGTAGAAGCCATGAAGAAGGCTTATAACGAATAAAAGAAGATGAGAATCAAATATTTATTATTGATTTTTGCAGCACTCATGGCTTTCTCTTCCTGCGGTGACAAGAAAAAGAAATCGTATGATGAGATTGCCATGAGCGGTCTTACTACCCGCACGGAGAATCTGAAGACCAACCTCAAGGCCTTCGCCAACAAGGGAACCCTCATCGGACAGATGTACGGAACCCTGAGCGGAATGGGATGGAACAGATGGGAATGCGACAGCGACCGCTGCGACCTGAAGGCACTCTGCGGTTACCGACCAGCAGCCAACGGCTATGAACTAGCTGGCATCGAGAGCGGAAAGCAGCAGAATGCAGACGGCGTTCCATTCAAGGCAATCAGGGAAGATGTGCTCAACCACTTCCGCAAGGGAGGCTTGCTCATCATGAACTGGACGATGCCGAACTACAACGGAGATGAAGACAAACTGGAAGAATACACCCAGCAAGTTGCCAAATATCTTGATACCTTGCAAGATGGTTACGGCATCAAGGCGCCAGTGGTTCTCAACCTCCTACCGATAGACGGCAAGGCATGGTACTGCCAGTTGAGTGCGGAAGATTACAGTAAGCTTTATCAGAAGATACAGGACTGCTTATCAGACGAGGAGATAACGAATGTGGTTTACGGTTATTCGGAGACCTACCAGCCAGGCAAGAAGCTGATGGAACGTTATCCAGACCATAATATCGATGTCATCAACATCACTTATCTCCAGTCAAAGGATGCCATCAATCTCCCACTCTATCAGAAGAGCATCAAGGATATCGTGGCTCAGGCATTGCCTTTTGCCCAAGAGCACAACAATGCATTTGGTATGACAACGGGCATCGAATCCATCGGTGATTCCTGTATCTTCGCTGATATTCTCCTGCCGCAATTGAAACAGCATCATATCGCTTACCTGATGTTCGGCAGAAACGCAGGAGAACCAATCAATGAGCATTACTACACTCCTTATCCCGGAGTTTCCAATAGTAAGACCCATGGTTTCATGGAGATGGTAAACGATGAAGTGAGTGTGTTCCTGGAAAAGCTGAACGGCTTGTATCTGGAACATTAAGAAACAGAAAAAACAAACGCAGGCAAAGTGGATTTGCCTGCGTTTATTTTTTCCTCACGATGGGTCTGAAAATACGTCCCGACGCAATTTAAAGGGCTAGACTGCCTCACGCAACCTAGCCCTTTGTGCTTAAACCAATTATTAAACTAAGAGTAAATAAGAACACTCCCTATTACTGAACAAACTTCTTTCCATACTTAATAACAACGCCCTTGTAAGAAGAGCCAACCTGCTGACCTGCAAGATTATAAGTCTTTGCAGCCTTTGCAGGAGTAAGGATCATAGCGTTGGAAATGCCGGTAGAAGGATCCTTAGCTGCCTGAATCAGATTGACAGCAGTAACTATAATAAAATGTCCATTCACAAACATACCGGTCTCCTTGAGTTTAGCAACATCCTCTGCATTCAAGACAATCTTATAAGATGTACTACTGCTAGCAACAGAAGCACAACCGTACTCATTCAAATCACCCTTGTTAGAAGATAACGTTTCCTCTGTACCAGAAAAGATTGTTTTAAACTGCCACCAGGTTTCCTTTGTATTAGTATCTGTGGTATAAACAAACTCCAATATGTCACCAGCAGAAGCATCAGCAAATTTTTCAGCAGGAACATTGAAACCTTCTGCCCAATTACCGAATACACATTCACCACTCCAAATCTGAGTAGAAGTAGTAGCTACTGCACTTTCCAATTCTACCTTAGAAACTACAACGCACATGCCCTGAACGAAAAAGCTGGTAGCCCCCTTAAACTGGTCCAGAGCCTTATCTGTAATTTCAAACTTTGCCTCACCTGGTTCCTTTAAACCTACAGCAGAAGTACCTTCCATATCTACCCAACCGCCATCAGCACCGCTATTGACTTTCAAGAATACCTGAGAGCCCCACTGCCATGCACTATTAATAGAAGCATCAACTTTAGAAACTGTAACTACAATATTATCGCCAGCCTTGGCTGTAGCGAGGTTAGTCAATTCAACACCAACATTTGGCCATGTTGCATCCATTATCTGTTCACCTTCCCACAATGTAGTTCTACTTTGTGCAAAAGAACAAACTGCAGCAAAAGTTGCTACCATAAGAGTAAAAAACTTTTTCATAAGCTTAAAAATTAAATAGGTTTATTAATAACATTGTTAATTGATTTCTGATGCAAAGATAGGACATTTCCGGCAAAAAGCATGATACTATCATTGCAGATGCTGATACTATTTTACCAATGTTTCATCTGGTAAGTTTTTAGTTGTTTTCCCCCTGACAATCCGAGGCTCTGAGAGCCCCGGATATCATGGTTTAGGATAGATTTTGTGATAGGTTTCCATACCTATCGCAGCACCATCTACTACACCTTTAAATATATAAGAGTCGGAGACTACTTCCTTGGCACGGTTGAAGAGCGTCATGTGAGGAAGAGGCTGCACATTGATGTCCCAGACGTATGGAATGAGACCTGCCTTCAGCATTTCGGCAGTAACACAACTGTACCATGCCATCATACTCTCATCATGCAGTTTCTGATTACCTCCATAGAGGGAAGCATCCTTGCGGTTGGCACCATATTCACCGATGACAACAGGATAACCCTTGTCCACGAACTTCTTCTTCATCTTCATCACCTGGTTGGTAATATGCTGATAGGCATCCACATTCTTGTTGTCATACCTGATGGTATTGACGGTACGTCCCTGGTCGTCCGCAGGCGCATGTCCCTTCCAGTAGAGTGCCACCTTGCCCCAATCGGCATCCTTGTCCATCAGGGTGAAGATATATGGATCATAGAAATGTACCTCTGCCATCAACCGGTTCTTTGCCGAATCCTTGAGACGGGCAATATCATAGGTATCCTTCTCAGCCAGATCTATCTCCGTCTTCGGACCCTGCATGATGAGTACACGTTTGGCATTCTTGCCACCGGTAGAACGAACGGCATCCAAGAACACCTGCTCATATTCCAGGAGTCTGTCGGCAAACTCCTTGCTATCGGGAGCCAGCATTTCACCCTTTGCCTGCGGACTTGCTCCACCTACTCCAGGTTCATTCAATGCCGCAAAGAGTAGGCGCTGATCATAGTCCTTAAACTGTTTGGCAATATTGACCCACAATTTGCGATACATCTCCTTATGTTCTGAAACATTCACCAGATTGGTAAAAGCATCATGCTCCATCCAACCGCCATCCCAATGTTCGTTGATGATGACACAGAGTCCGGCATTGAGACCGTAATCCACAATCTCCTTGATACGAAGCACCCAAGCTGGGTCTATCGTCATCTTCTCCCTGTCTACAATATGACCAGCCACCCAAGAGGTGGGAATACGAAGACTGTTAAATCCCTGCTTCTTCAAGCTCCGGATATAACTTTCTGATGTTTTGTCATTCTGCCAGGAAGTCTCCGACTTCAAGCCGGCGTTGTTGGTAAAGATATCATTCCAATCGCAAGCTTCCATCGTATTACCAAGGTTGACACCTGGCGCCATATAATGCGCCAACTGGGTTGCAGTAAGTCCCATCTTCGTCATACGTCTATCAGCAGGTGCCACTTGTGCACAAGCCCATGCAAACTGGGCAGCTGCCGCTAAAATCATAACTATTTTTTTCATATTATTTATATATATCGTTATAGTTTTATGTAGTTATGCTGCAAAGATAAAGAAAAAACAGCTATAGCTATGTAGTGTTTTGTTAAACTGATACGTACATAATGTTACAGGGACTATTTTTTCCCGTTTTTAGGAAAGAATATGTTACACAAAAAAAGGGCGCACACCAGAGAAAGACTCTCCGACATGCGCCCGGAACACTTATACTAAACCTAAAGACCTAAGATCTTTCTTTATTTAGCAGGCCATTTTGCAGCTTTCACTGCTTCCTGGATACTCTCCAATATATTAGCATTACTTACTGATGCACTAGCACGGTTGAAGATAGTCATGCTAGGGAAATTACTGTTGGTATCCCAAGCCACAGGAACACAGCCATTATTGATGGCACTTGCAACGACTGCCTTGTAATAGTCCTTGACAGATGCATCGTGAACAGCATCCTTACCGATTGCCAAACGCTGGTTGGCACCAAACTCACCAATCAACACAGGATAGCCCTTGTCGAAGAAGTTGGTCTTCATCTTTGCCATCTGAGCCTCTACATAATCCTCGTTGTATTTGGCATCAGCGGTACGACCAGCCTCAGCACCATTGGTATTGTTCTTGCCCCAATAGAGCCAATACTTACCCCAGCTCTGGTCTTCACTCATATCAGTAAACTGATAAGGATCGTAGAAGTGAACCTCTACCATCAGACGGTCGGCAGCAGAATCCTTAATCTTTGCCATGTAGTTGTTGGCTACGAAGAGGTCGATATTGGTATTAGGACCCTGGACAATCAGGATACGCTTGGCATTGTTGCCACCTGTAGCACGGACAGCCTCGATGAAAGTCTGCTCATACTCAGCAATACGGCTACTCATTTCAGCCACGCCAATAATATCACCATCACCTGTTCCCACGCCCGGCTCATTCATACCGGCAAAGAGGAGATGCTCATCGTATGCCTTGAAGTTGTCGGCAATCTGAGTCCAGATCTTGGTAAGCTGAGCCTTGGTAGTCTTGATGTCTGAATTGGCAGTCAGACCATTGTGCTCAATCCAACCACCATCCCAGTGCTGGTTGATGATGACGTAGAGTCCATCCTTGATGCAATAATCTACCACCTCTTTTACTCGTTTCATCCAAGCAGGGTCGATGGTGCATTTGTCAGCATCTGTGATATGTCCCATTACCCAAGAGCAAGGAATACGAACACTCTTGAAACCGGCAGCCTTCACAGCATCAATAAAAGCCTGAGTAGTCTTGGCATTCTGCCAGGCTGTCTCTGTCTCGATACCGGCATTCTTCCAGAGATTCTTGGAATCACCACCTTCCATAGTGTTACCGAGGTTCCAGCCCGGATACATCAACTGAGCCACCTCCATAGCGGTCTTGTTCATATCAGCAGGTGGTACTTCAGGAGTAACAACAGCACCCTTCTTGGCACGGGTAATCGTAACGTCCTTACGGCTATAGCCCTGAATGATACGGACGGTAGCAGTAGTTGCTTCATCTTCCTGAGAAGCGGCTACGGTTACATCGAAGTTGTAGGTACCGGCAGCCTGATCCTTATAAGCAACTGAGCACCAGTCAGCACCTTCTATTACGGAAGCTGTAGGCTGGGCATCTGCCTGTACATTGATGGTCTGCACTCCACCAGTGCCATCAAACGAAAGCTCTGGGTTGAGAACCTTGAAGCTAGGCTCATCGTAATCATCGTCTTCATAAGAGCAGGCAGCGAAAGCCAATCCGCAGACCATGCCCAAGAGCAGCAAATATAGATATTTGAATTTCTTCATTTTCTTTTCATTTTAGAGAGAACCCGATACGTTCTGAGAACGATCGGATTCTCCTTATTATAACTTAGCAACTATTACCACTGTGGCTCAGCGAAGAGACTGTGAACAGTAAACTTAGTCTCCATAGACTTACTGAATGCCAATCCCTTCATCACATCACCTTCAGGTGTACCAAAAGCACAACCGGCATTCTTGGTAGCACCATAGCAGTTCCACAACTCCAAACGATACTTAGGATTCTCGTTGGCATCAATCACCTTAGACTGATCGTAAGAAACAGCCTTGCCATCGAGCAACAACTCATCAAGAGTTGAGTGAGTGCCAGGGAAGAAACCGTAGAGGTCAGCTATCTCGACGAAAGTCATGATAGAGCCATCGGCATGATCACCACTCTTGTAAGTGATATCGAACTGGTTGTTCTTGATAGAATACTTACCACCTTCGTTCACTACTTCCATGGTTGCACCCTCGTTATAGCCCCAGGTACCACCCCATGATGGATTGATGGTAATCAGGTTTGGAGTATAGACACCGGTACCATCACTTGTGTTGGAAACAACGGTGAAGGTTACCTCGAAGGTATGGTTGAATGCGAGCGCTGTCTCGTTCTTTGTCTCGCCTCCACCCTTATGGAATGGAGTATCCTTCAAACCGTCCCAAGAGTCATTATGACCGCATCCCCAGATGTTAGCCATTTCAACACGGTAGTTGCCCTTACCTTCCAGATCGCCATAGAAGAACTTGTTGGCATCAAACTTCACGTCGTTACCATCAGCCTTGATTGCATCGATACGAACCAGTGCCTTAGGATAAGCAGCAGAGTAGCCCTCCAATTCGAGGAGGTAAACCTTACCGTTGGTACGAGGATACTGGGTATTGAAGGTTACGGTGTAAGTCTTCAAGCCGGCAGCACCACCCAATACATTAACGGTAGCAGAATTCCAGGCATCTGGAGTATTCTCATCATCACCACCGTAGCAGGTAAGCTTAGCGGTGAAGCCGTTCTTCAATTCACCCGGTACATAGTTGATACTCATGTACTGATTATCATTAGCACGGGTAACAGCCAACTGCAGAGTCTCATCTGTCAAAGACAAGATGCGGATATCCATATCCTTGGTCTCCTTCACATTACCGATATAGTTAGCAGGCATCAAAGGAGCGATGCTCAACTTCACGGTCTTGTTCTTCTCATCAATGGTATAGGTACCCTCGGTATCCTGGAATGTTCCCTCAGCACCATCGGCACCAGCCACATACTGATGAACCTTAACGGTACCATCCTCATTGAAGGTCATAGTACCCTGGCAGTTCTTTGCATCACCACCTACAGCCCAAGAGTTGCCTGCGAAATCAGCAGCCCAGCACCAGCTGTTGCCTACAACAGGCTGATTGTTGGTTACAGTAGCCCAACTGTCATCATTACCATAGAAGTAAGATGGACCATCAAACTTATAATGAGAACCATCCAGACGGAGGTCGATTTCCCAAGTCTGACCAATCAGCTTAGTCTTGTCAAACTTCACATTCTTAGCTACAGAAACCGGACGGATAGCCAATGCCTGATAAACAGGAGTGGTAGTACGGCGTGCCGCATTCTGGTCGAAGCTATAAGCCATGGCAAATCGGTTGTCGGTGGCATTGATAGAACCAGAGAGATAGTATCCGTTCAAGCCCTCGCCGGAAACATTACCTTGAGTACGGGTACCTGCAGCAGGCAAGAAGATAGAGTTTCCATTAGGACCGGTAAACTTATAACCGGCTACATGATTCTCGGTATCCTCTACCCATTCTTTCTTACACTCTGTGAAGAGTTCCTCAAACTCATCGATGGTTGGCATGGTAACCCATGAACCATATACCTTGTTGGCAACATCGCGGTCGGTCTTATAGATATCAGCAGAAGCATAATCTTCCAGATTGATAGAAGTCTGGAAACCTGTCATATCACCAAATCCGAAGAGACCACCCAGCTGCTTCTCATCAGAAGCACCTACATTATACTTAGCCCACTTGGTAGAAAGACCCAAGTCTACGAGGTCAGTATCAGGATTGAAGTCAGCAGGAGCAGTTGTGAAGGTACGGTCTTCACCATATACAGTACCATTACCGAGGTCGAGATAGGCAGTATAGTGGTAAGTTGTATTAGGCAACAGACCCTCTGCCTTAATCTCATAATTGTCGTTGATGCCAGCTGCAACGATGCGAACACCGGCACGAACATTCTCAGAACCCTCGGCACCAGAGATAACGATACCGCTGGTAGCCTCCTGAGGAGCCTTTTCCAACTTACCGGTCAGGATAACAGAGTTGGCTGTCAAATCCTTCGGCTCACCAGTGATAGCCTTGGCATCGGTCATAATGGCACTCTGTACAGAACCTTTATAGGTTACCCTACCCTGCAAGGTAACATAAGCCTGATAGTAGACTACATCACCTGGCATACCGGAAACCGTAGCCTGGAACTCACTGCTACCTGAAGCAGCTACCTTCTCACTCAAGTTATCTTCGCTCTTACCATAGTAGAAGCCTAATGCATAGGCACTGGCATTCTGCTCTTCGAGACCCTTTACCGTGCCATGGAATGTAGCGGATGTCACGGTCACATCAGCAGAACCAGTGGTCACCGACTCATCGGTAAGCAGCGGGGTATTGCTGATAGAATAATCATCATCGCTACAGCCTGTCATGAAGATACCCATGACGAAGGCCATAATTCCGTATAATATTTTATTCTTCATAAGTTTGCGCTATTAAAGTTATTGAATTGTGCAGGAAACAATCTCAATGTCGATGTTGTCGGTTGAGCCACCATAGTCGCCAAAGCCATCCAACTGGACAGAGAGGTCGAGACAGGTTGCTGTGAAGGTCTGAGTAGAACCGGTTGTATTGGTAAGTGAAACAGTAGTCTCACCGCCATTGGTATCTACAGCAACTGCATCAGCGAGGTCGAATGCACCTGGTTCCCATGTGGTCTTGATATTGTTATCAATCAAGGCACACTTAGGAGTCTTGCTCCATGTCACGCCACCCTTAATCTTAAAGGTAACGGTGATGGTCTGGTTCTTCTTCAACTTCACAGACTTCACATCCTTGAAGATTCCCTTACCTGTTTCACCATAAGAGTGGAAAGCGACGCGGAGGCAACCATTCTCAATCCACATGATACCCTCGTTGTGGATGATGGAATTGTCGATAGCCACCTTGGTAGGACCTGTAGGACCTGTAGCAATCTTCTTATAAGCCAACTTAGCTACGAGATAAGAGTTAACCAAGCCATTCTCATCCGTTGTCTCAGGAATACCGATGGTGAGATACTGATCATCGGCAGAGTTGCCAAGGATATAGAACTTCTTGCCCTTCAATTCGATGGTGCGCTTATCGCCAGCCACAGCAAATACAGAGATTTCATTATCGAAGGTCATGGTATTCTCGGTGATTTCCACCTTACCATAGACCTCACCACATTCATAATTGTAAGAGCCATCAGAAGCCTTACTGATTGTCAACTCGAAGTTATCGATTGCCTTGTCGTCAAGAGCAGGAGCCCATGTGGTATTGTACTTACCACCGGTTACGCTCTCCCATGCCTTCACATTAGGTGAACCGTTCCACCAAAGGAAGTCGTATGGAGTCTCAGAATCCAAAGTGAAAGTCATCTTGCTGCCTACATACTTGTCACCATTGATATCAGCAGTAAACAAGTCGGTATGGATATTCTCGAAGGTTGGAAGAATTGGCTTTGCTGTCTCTATCAAGTTCTGTTCAGCCTTAGGAATGCAGGCACCCTTGGTGGCAACCACGTCTTCAGAAACGAAGTTCCAAACAAGATACCAGTTACCCTCTGAATTGGTACGTTTTGTTACCAACTGAAGGAGGTAAGGAGTCAACTCTACAATCTGGATGTCCTGAGTATAGTTGGAGCAAACTGCATCGAAACCTGTATTATGCATGGCATAGCAGTCGCTGAAAGTGATGGTAGGCTTGGTCTTGTCGCCCAATCCCAGATTGAACTTACCCACCATGTTGCTACCTGTACTGGCACCCTTTTCGCCAGACTCACCACGATACATGGTTGCCACACAACCATTCTTAGCATCCATGCTGAATGTCATATAAGAATCCATGTAAGGATCGGTCTCTGGAATCAACCAGCTCTGGAATCCTGGATCCCAGTTTGGTTTCCAGTTGGCAGAACCGAAGAGGATGTCCTTGTAAACTCCGTTTGCCTCTTCATCAGCAGTATAGCCCTTACCGTCACCATCAGGATCGAATGGAGAGCAATACATCACAGGACCTGTACAACGGCCGATATTGTAATTGCCATCGCAAGGATACCATTTCTTGCTGACACCGGCAGCGAGCGTCTCTGCAGAAGGGAAAGCCTCACCACTCTTGTAATTCTTATCAGCCAGGAGGAACCACTTGTCATCGCTCAAGAGAGAGAAGTCGTTCTGTGAAAGACTCAACTTATAAGGCTCGCCATAAACGATACCACCAGGAGTTTCCACACCAAAGGTTACCTCATAATCGCCGGCAAAAGGCAATTCTACATCCAAAGCCTGCTGCGACTTACGTCCCACCGGAGTTACCCAAAGCGGAGTGGCATCAGGAATCTTGGATTCCAGCTTCACGATGTTACCATCGATGGTAACCGTATAAGCCTTACCCTCCACCAAATCTTCTGGAGAGTATGTCTTCTTGCCAAATCCGAAATCTTCTGGTGAGCAAGATGCCAACAAGAAGACTGCTATGGCAACAAGAAGCGTATATATAAGATTATGTATTTTCATATCTTCTTATGATTAAATGTTTATTATGTTACCTACCCGGCTTTACCATCCGGCATTCTGAGTCAGGACATTGCCGGAAAGCGTAATCTGAGTATTAGGAATCTGCATCAGACCCTTCTTGCTGGTAAAGTTGTCAACAGCAAACTTGGTAGCGGTCTCTATTCCACCATTCTTGACCTTGGCACCATTCTGCGCCTTGGCAATCTCCTGTGCAGCGTATGAACCATCCTTGCCATAACGCATCAAATCCCAGTAGTGTACACCCTCGAAAGCCAATTCGATGGCACGCTCCTTGCGGATATTCTCAATGCTGTAATCTTCCGGTTCAAGACCCACACGGGCACGGACCTTGTTCAAACCATCGGCTGTACCATTCAACTCAGAGTGCATCAAGAGTACATCAGCATAGCGCATGATAGTATAATCCTGATAGTAGGTGATGTTCTGATGCTGCTCACCCAACTTGAAGCCCACCTCCTGGCGAGTGCCATCGGCAAAGCACATTGGGGCATACTTGCGGGTATAATAACCCGTATACTCATAAGTGTCAGACTCATCAGCAGTGAAACCGGCATCCTTGCAGCTCCATACACAGGCACTGAAACGAGGATCGTTTCTGAACTGTTCTACAAAATAAGGAGTAACCGAGCAAGCTCCCCAACCACTGGCGATGCATATATTAGTAGCACAACGGTTACGAGGACCGAGATATACAGAGAAGGTATTACCATCTTCATTGCCATTGTAATCGTGGGTAGAGTTCAGCTTCAGGTTCAAGACAATCTCCTTAGAAAGACTACCCTGTCCTGCCTTCCAGGTTTTTCCATCATACCACTTACCAGCATAGGTTGTTTCCCAGGCATAGTTGCCTGTAGAAGAAGCATCCTTGGTACAAGAGGGCATCCAGAAATCGGCATAGTTCTTCTCCAACTCATAGCCACCGTTATCTACCACATCATTGATGGCAGCAGTAGCCTCAGCTTTGGAACAAGCAGGATGCTCTTCGCCATAATAACCTGTATAATAAAGGTACGCGCGAGCCAGCAATGCCTCAGCAGCATACTTGGTGATGCGACCATCATTGGAATCACGGTCCTTCAACGGATAAGCATCAGCAGGAATATTGGCAGCAGCAAACTTCAAGTCATCGAAGATAGCCTGATATACTTCCTTCACTGGAGTACGTGGAACGTTAGCCTCTGAAGGTTCGAGCAACAAAGGCACATCACCAAACAAACGGGCCAAGTCGAAATACAAGATGCCACGAAGCGCACGAGCCTCACCCATGATACGGCCTTCTGTCTTGGTATCACCATTCCAGTTGATGGTAGCATCAGCCTGAATCAACTGATTGCAACGGAAGATAGCCTGATAATAATTCTTCCAATCCGTATTGAAGAGATCATTATAAGATGGTGCGATGGACAAATCAAACTGGTCGATGGCATTATTGTTCCTGGCATCAGAAAGTCCCGCGCCAGCGAAAGCCTGCTCAGAAGCAAACTCAGCCGTCAGATACATACCAACACCTTCAGCGCTCAATGTACGCTGCCATCCATCATAGCAGCCCACAAGATCCATGTCTGCTGCAGCTGGTGTGCTGTAAGCAGTCTCGGAATTCATCTTTGTCTTAGATGAAGTGTCCAGGAAGTCATCGCATGACGTCAAAGCCAGGGAAGAGAGAATCAGGGCACTCATCAATATATGTTTCTTATTCATATTACTTTCAGTTTAAGAGTTAGAATGCAAGATTTAAACCAACGATGAAAGTACGTGGATGTGGATAGTAACCCATATCAACTCCTGATACCCAGGAATCGCTGCTGTTACCATCTGTACCATTGAATGAACCGATTTCCGGATCCATACCATCATACTTGGTCAAAGTAAAGAGATTCTGCACCTGGAAATAGAGGCGCATCTTAGAGAGTCCCTTCCAAGAGATGAGCTTCTTGAAATCGTAGCCCATGGTAAGGTTCTGCAAGCGGATGTAGTCGCCATCCTGCAAGTAGAGGTCTGAGAACAACCAGTTACCTACATCTCCGTATGTAACACGAGGAATCTCATTGCTTGTACCCTCACCTGTCCAGCGCTTCAGGATTCTGCGGCTGTAGTTAGCCTGAGAAGAGTCAGGGTTACGATAAGACTGTGCAATCTGGAAACCGGCTGCACCTGTAAAGTTAGCACTCAGGTCAAAGCCCTTCCATGCCAGGTTGAAATTGAAACCGAAAGTATACTTAGGAAGACCATTACCCAAGTCAACCTTATCACTGGCATTGATAACGCCATCATGATTCACGTCAACATACTTCACGTCACCAGGCTTTACAGCTGCCTGATAAATACCGTTACCGGCAGCTATCCAATCGTTGATTTCCTTCTGGTTCTGGAAGAGTCCAGCTGTCTTGTAACCCCAGAAGTAACCGATGGCGTGACCATTCTCTGCACGATAGAACTCCTCGGCGTTCGAATAAATCTGATTGTCCTTGCCATGGATGATACCATCAAGGGTTGGGATATTACCTACTTCATTATGGTTGTAGGCAAAGTTGGCACCTACACTGTAAGTGAAATCTCTTCCGATGTTGTCATTCCATGAAAGTCCAACCTCAATACCCTTGTTCTTCACATCACCACCGTTGATGACAGGACCACCGGTACCAGCTGTAGCCAGGATAGGAGCCTGAACCAACCAGTCCTTGGTGTTCTTGATATAACCATCGAGAGTCAAGGAAAGACGCTGACGGAGGAAACGGGCATCCAAACCTACGTTATACTGCTCTGAAGTCTCCCACTTCACCTTCTCATTAGCCAAACGCTCGGTATAAGCACCCATCACCCAAGCATCGGTACCACCAGTAGCACCAAAGTTGTAGTTGGTTTTGGATGTTGTAACAGGAGCCAGATACTGATAGCAGTTGATGTTGGCATTACCAACCTGACCCCAAGAGAGACGGAGCTTCAGGAAATCCAACCAGGAAGCGGCTGACTTCATGAAATCTTCCTCTGTCAAAGTCCAACCGGCAGAAACTGATGGGAAATAACCCCAACGATGTCCCTTGGCAAACTTAGAAGAACCATCGGCACGCATGGTAGCATTCACCATGTAGCGATCCTTCCAAGACCAACCCAAACGGGC
>CAKPWR010000023.1 GCA_934196725.1 uncultured Prevotella sp. | reverse complement strand
CATAGTGCATCTCAATCCCAAGGAGGAATCTATGGTTTGAGCTAAAAGAGCATCAAATTGCTCCATAATAGAAAAAAATCCCCCAAAAGGAGTGAGTTTCTCGGATTTTATTTGTACTTTTGCCATGTCTTTCAGAATTTTGTTTGTTTTTATTTTGCAACACTAAGATAAGTGAAATTTCTGACATGACAAAACCCTGAGCAACTTTTTGTTGCTCAGGTGCTTATAAAAAACATTAAATTATAGTGTTGCGGAAATAAGGAACAAATAAAACACCGTTTGAAATTTTCTTGTTTAATGAAGATTCCAAACGGTGTTTCATTTTATTTTTTACATATCATTTCTCTTCATACCCTTCAAGCAACAATAGCGATAATTAAAATTTTTCTTACTAAAGAACGGATAGAAAGTCTGTAAGTTTCATGTGCCATTCTGTAGATTTCAAATGCGAATGGGGACGTTTCTCTTATTGTCTTACTAAGGCACAATATTGCCCCTAGGCGGGCAACTTTTTGCCGTTTAAAGATAAATAATACTACGTCGGGATAGAGATTTCTACATGCCTATAAAACGTTTCGCCAAAAGCATAAAGGCTGACTGAATTCTTCTGTGCGTAAGCCCTACTTTCAAATCCACTCTTCACTCTTCACACATGTGGCATAAGCATCTGAATACGAACAACTTACCGCGGTGAAGAGTTGTGTCCACTCTTCACAACTCTTCACCACTCTTCACCTTTAGGACTTCTTTAGAGACCCGTTCCTGGCTTCTATTACGGCTTGCGTCAGGCTTCTATTACGGCTTGCATCAGGCATCTATTATGACTTGCGTCAGGCTTCTATTAAGCTTGGTTTATGCCTCCTTTAAACTTGGTTCAAGCCTCCTTTGAACTTGGTTTAAGCCTCAGATAAAGTTTACGTTGGGCTTTGTTAAAGTTTACTTGAGCCTTATTCCGATTTGCTGAACCTCCGATTTCCCTTATAAACAGCAGAAAAATCAATCGGGTGAAGAGTGGTGAAGAGTGGTGAAGAGTCAGCGCAACTCTTCACCGCCATAAATATCTCATATTCAATATTTTACGCCACACCCGTGAAGAGTGAAGAGTTGAATTGAAAGTAGAGTTTTTCCTTCCTTTCAGAATATCTTAACAATATTGTAACACCTGTTTAAATCACCTGTAACATCGTACTCGTACCTTTGCACCCGGAAAAGCAAGGGGAGAAATGTATCTAGCTATGTTGAGACAAGCCCCTATATAAAAGGTATATAAACATTAATAAAATATATGAGTACGATTTATCTTTGTATTGTGATCTTCCTGCTCTGTCTGGCAGTGTTTGATCTCTTCGTGGGAGTCAGCAACGATGCTGTCAACTTCCTGCAATCTGCCATCGGAGCTAAGGTGGCTAAGTTTCGCACTGTGCTGATCATCGCTTCCTGCGGTGTGGTACTGGGTGCCATTATGTCATCGGGAATGATGGATATCGCCCGACACGGTATCATGAGTCCAGACCACTTTACCTTCGAGGAAGTGATGACGCTCTTCCTAGCCGTCATGGTGACGGATGTGATTATCCTGGATGTGTTCAACACGCTAGGTATGCCAACCTCAACCACCGTTTCGCTGGTGTTCGAACTGTTGGGAGGTGCCTTTATCCTCGCAACCTTGAAGATGTACGGAGACGACAGCCTCAACTACGGTGTCTTGCTGAACAGTAACAAGGCACTGGAGGTAATCATGGGTATCTTCTCATCCGTCATCATCGCCTTCGTGTTCGGAGCCTTCGTGATGTGGCTTTCCCGTATCATCTTCACCTTCAATTACCGCAAGCATTCACGCTACAGCATCGCCATCTTCGGCGGTATCGCCTTTACAGCCCTCTCTTACTTCATCTTCATGAAGGGATTGGGTAAGAGTCCTTACCTGCCAGCAGAATGGCGCGATTTTATCGACCAGAACCTCGGCTTGCTGCTCTGCATCACCTTCGTAGGTTCTGCCATCGTGATGGAGTTCCTGCATCTCTGCCGCATCAACATCTTCAAGTTTACCGTATTGATGGGTACTTTCGCCCTGGCAATGGCTTTCGCCGGCAACGACCTGGTTAACTTCATCGGTGTGCCTCTCGCAGGTCTTTCTTCTTATCAGGACTATATGGCAAATGCCAACGGGGCTGCTCCAGACCAGTTTATGATGACTTCTCTGATGGATAGCGCCAAGACTACTCCAGTATATCTTCTCGCTGCCGGTTTCGTGATGATCATCGCCATGGCAACTTCCAAGAAAGCTCAGAACGTAATCAAGACTTCTGTGGATTTGAGCCGTCAGGACGAGGGTGACGAAATGTTCGGCAGTTCTTCTGCAGCCCGCGTGATTGTACGCAACTGCCAGGCTACAGATTCCTGGTTGAAGCAGTTTATGCCAAAGGCTCTGATGAACTGGATCAATAGCCGTTTCGACAAGAACGATGTAGAGCTGGAAGAGAGCGCTGCCTTCGACGTAGTTCGTGCTGCCGTAAACCTGGTATTGGCAAGTATGCTCATCACCATCGGTACTAACCTGAAGTTGCCACTCTCTACTACATACGTAACCTTTATGGTGGCTATGGGTTCTTCACTCGCAGATAGAGCATGGAGCCGTGAGAGTGCCGTATTCCGTGTAACTGGTGTATTGAGTGTAATTGGTGGTTGGTTTATCACAGCCGGTGTAGCTTTCGCAGCCTGCGCCATCGTCTGTCTCATCATGCACTTCGGCGGTGTAGGAATCCAGAGCTGTTTCATGGCATTGGTTATCTTCCTGCTCATCCGCAGCAATATCCAGTATAACAAGAAGGCAAAGGAAGAGAGCAAGGGCAGCACCTTCCAGTTGATGATGCGCTCACACGATCCAGAGATTGTATGGGATCTGCTTCGCCGTCAGGTATCCCGCACCCAGAGCTTCGTCTGCCACTTTGCACTCAACGAGTTCAACCAGATCATGGATGGTCTTGCCAACGAGAATCCTAAGTATCTCCGTCATGCCAACAAGGAGTTGAAGAAGGAGCAGGATATGCTGAAGAAGTTCCGTCGCCAGGAGATGCTCGGTTTGAAGAAATCGCCTATGGAGATTGCCATCGAGCGCAACACCTGGTTCCACCTGGGTGCCAACAGCAACCAGCAGTTCATCTACTCTCTGCGTCGTATGCTCGACCCAATCAAGGAGCACGTGGACAACAACTTCAACCCACTTCCTGCAGAATATACCAAGGAGTTTGCTCCTGTACGCCAGAAGATCAACGACCTGATGCGTATGAGCTGCGAGCAGATTGAGACCAGCCGCTACGAGAACTACCGTGAGATTCTCGCCGAGGCAGATGCCTGCAAGGATGAGCTCAGCGTACTTCGCAAGAAGCATATTGACCGCATCCAGCATCTTTCAGATAATTCTCTGATGCAGATTTCGCTGGTTTACCTGAATGTACTGCAGGAGAGCCAGGAGTTCCTGAGCGTGATGAGACATCAGCTCAGAGCAGCCAAGAAGTTCATGGAGAAATAAAAGACTGAGGACAGGGAGCTGGGGACTCTCGGTGGAACCGAGAGAAACGGTGGCTCTCTTATGAAAAAAACTGAGGTTATCAATAATAATAGGCCCGGCATTCGTGACAGAATGTCGGGCTTTTTGGGCCGATTTTTGGGTTTTTATTTGCTTTTCTTCAGATTTTCTGCCGAAATGACAGAAATTTCCACTTTGGTATAAGGATTGCAAAAAGAGGGAATGTAAGCGGATAAATAATTCGCTACACAACATTAAATAATAACGAATAATAATAATTAAAATATAATCGGAGGTTAAGATTATGATGTACAGAAATTCTTGGATACCAGAGGTATTTAACGGACTCTTCAACGAGGGTAATATGCAGAAGGCTAATACTACAGCCCCAGCCATCAACGTAAAGGAGTCTTTGACAAAATATACAGTAGAACTTGCAGCTCCAGGAATGCGCAAGGACGACTTTGAGGTAAATCTCAATGAGAACGGTGATCTCCATATCAAGATGGAGAACAAACGCCAGCCAGAGCAGGAGGAGCACGTATATTTGCGTCGCGAGTTCTCTTACGCTAAGTTTGAGCAGACCCTGATTCTCCCAGACGATGTCAACAAGGAGAAGATTTCTGCCAGCGTAGCTGATGGCGTACTCACCATCCAGTTGCCTAAGATGCAGCAGGAAGAGCAGAAGGTTGCTCGACAGATTACTGTGGGCTAACACTCTCAGCTAGGTTTCAGTTTAGGCTTAGATGGAAATCTAAGCCAAACTCCATTAGTTTGTTTTAGGTTTAGATTAAGTTTATATAGGTTGTTAGTTAGTTAAGATAAAACAGGCTGTTAATTCATAAGACATAAATAGGTTGTTAGTTGATAAAAAGATTGTTAGATTAGGTTTTTAGGTTGATAAGTTTTGGTTTAACAATAGATCTCGTCCCAAGTGCTAGTGATAGTACTTGGGATTTTTTTTGCAGATATTATCATAATTTATTGAAGATATTTTCATAATTATTTGGCAGTTAGGAAGAAAAGTTGTAATTTTGCAGCCGTTTTCGCACCCATGGATAGTTCCCATACGTGCAATTATTAACTCGAGTGCTTGGTAAACCTCGTAAAAAACAAGAAAATGAACAAGAAAAAGACTCAAGTGAGTGTGCTGTTTATGCTTTTCAGCATTCTCTTCTGCGTTTGTCTCATTGCAGCAAACGTACTCGAAACAAAGCAAATCGCCTTCGGGCCAGTTTCCCTAACCGGTGGTCTCATCGTATTCCCTGTGAGCTACATCATCAATGATGTGGTATGCGAAGTATGGGGTTATCAAAAGGCACGTCTGCTGATATGGACAGGCTTCGCCATGAACTTCTTCTTCGTAGCGCTCGGAGCCATCTGCGATGCCATCCCTGCCGCACCTTACTGGACCAACGATGCTGGCTTCCATGCCATTTTCGGTTTGGCTCCCCGCATTGCAGCAGCATCATTCGTAGCCTTCATTATCGGTTCGTTTGCCAATGCTTACGTCATGAGCGTGATGAAGATTCGCGATGGTGGCAAGCACTTCTCGGCACGTGCCATCCTGAGTACCATAGCCGGTGAAAGCTGCGACAGCCTCATCTTCTTCCCATTGGCTTTGGGAGGTGTGGTTCCAACATCGGAGTTGCCTTGGCTGATGCTCTGGCAGGTCATCCTGAAGACGGCTTACGAGATTGTGGTATTGCCTATCACCATCCGTGTAGTAAAAGCCATCAAAAAGCATGAAGGAGAAGACGTCTACGACGAAAACATCTCCTACAACGTATTCAAAGTGTTTAGCCTCGGCTAAGCACTTTCATTTTTTAAGTAGAATAGAACATAAAAGCATTTAACAGAAAACAATATGACAGACAGAAAAGAAGATGGTTTGCAGGCTCTCGGAGCCAAGACCGAATACAGAATGGATTATGCGCCTGAGGTATTGGAGACCTTTGTCAACAAGCACCCTGGCAACGATTACTGGGTACGTTTCAACTGCCCTGAGTTCACATCCCTCTGCCCTATCACAGGTCAACCTGACTTTGCAGAGATTCGCATCAGCTATATTCCTGATGTAAAGATGGTAGAGAGCAAGAGCTTGAAACTTTATCTCTTCAGCTTCCGCAATCATGGCGATTTCCACGAAGACTGCGTGAACATCATCATGAAGGACCTCATTAAGCTGATGGATCCTAAGTATATCGAAGTAACCGGTATCTTTACCCCACGCGGCGGCATCAGCATCTGGCCATACGCCAACTACGGCAAGCCTGGTACCAAATATGAAAAGCTGGCAGAACAGCGCTTCGCCACTCACGAATAAATGGTCTGACCAATAAAAAAGGGCATGTAATTTACACTAGCTAAATAGAAAAAGTCCATGACAGGTTTCACTCCCCGTCATGGACTTTTTCTATTTTACCTTCTATACTCCGATACTCCCTTTATCCCTGCTCCAAAAATTCGCCAGGCTTCATCCCAAACTGCTTTTGGAAACATTTAGAGAAGTAACTAGGACTGCTGAATCCAAGATACAAATATCGTATTTTCCAAAAGCACATCTTAGAGATTTGTCAAAAACTACATCAGAATAATAGATTTGTGCCAAAAAACTTGGGAGATATTATAAAAAGTCGTATCTTTGCCAAAAGAATTCTATAAAAAGAAATGATGACAATTATGAAATATCCTATAGGAATACAGACATTTGAAAAAGTAATTGAGGATGGTTTCTCTTATGTTGACAAGACAGGCCTTGTATATCAATTGGTGCATTATGCACAAAATCTGTTTCTGAGTCGTCCTCGACGATTTGGAAAGTCTCTTCTTGTATCTACCCTTCAGGCATATTTTGAGGGAAAGAAGGAACTATTCGAAGGACTTGCCATCGAGAAACTGGAAACCGAGTGGGAAACTTATCCTGTCATCCATATCGACATGAGCTGTGGCAAGTATTATCAGCTACAGAACCTACATACAACACTTCATCGCATATTGTCTGAATATGAACGTTTGTACCACATCGCTACCCCTACTGTCAATCCAGATGTTTACAGTTCTCGATTGACCAACATCATATCGGCTGCTCGTCAACAGACTGGTAAGAAGGTGGTGGTGCTCATTGATGAATACGACTGCCCGATGCACGACTCCGTGAAAGATGAAAACTTGCAGAATCAGATACGCGACATCATGCGAGATTTTTTCAGCCCTCTCAAACAACAAGACGCCAACTTGCGTTTTGTCTTCATCACGGGTATTTCGAAGTTCAGCCAGTTGAGCATTTTCAGCGAGCTGAACAACCTCAAGATTATCACGATGAAAAATGAGTATGCCTCCGTTTGTGGTTTCACTGAAGAAGAACTCTTGGCCAACTATCAGGAAGACATCCAAGAATTGGCAGACGAGAACGAACTAACTTACGATGAAGCGCTGGCAGAGTTGCGCTATCATTACGACGGTTATCATTTTTCTGCGAAGTCACCTGGGATCTACAACCCATTCAGCATCATCAATGCATTGGATGACAAAGAATTTAACAGCTATTGGTTTACATCGGGTACCCCAACATTCCTGGTTGAGCTTTTGCAAAAAAAGGGATACGATATGCTTCAGCTAGATGATATTTGGACATCCGACAAACGCTTTGACGCTCCTACAGAAAAGATTTCAGACCCAGTGCCTGTCTTGTACCAAAGTGGCTATCTTACTATCAAGGAGTACGACAAGAGAAGCAAGCAATACCGTCTGGGATTTCCTAACGAAGAGGTTCGACAAGGATTCTCCACAAGTCTTTTCCGTTATTACTCACCAGATGGCATGGGCAACTACGATGCCTTGTGTAGAGCCTACTACGACTGCTTGATTCGTGATGGAGACATGTCGGCATTCCTGCCTCATCTAAAGACTTTCTACGATAAGTTCCCTTATACATTGATCAACAACAATGAGCGCCATTACCAAGCGGTGCTGTACACCATATTTGCCATGCTAGGAGTGGATGTTACCCCAGAACAGCCTACTTCTGACGGCAGAATCGATATGGTACTGAAGACCACCGACTGTATCTATGTCTTTGAACTGAAATATAAAAAGGATGCCGCTACGGCATTGGCTCAAATCAAGGACAAAAAGTATGCCTCGGCCTTTGCTGATGACAAGCGCAAGAAAGTGTTGGTCGGCATCAACTTCTCGGAAGACAACAAGACAATAGACGAATGGGAAATCAACACCCTATAGACAAGCCATCGCCCGATAGCACACTTGTTTAAACAATAATAATACAGAAAATCATCTGATAGCATTAGTTCCATCGGATGGTTTTCTTTTTTATACTAAATCTCAATATCGTATTTTCTTTATCATTTTGATGAAAGAATGCTTTCTTTAGTATTCTTAAAAGGCTAAAACACATAGCTGATATGATGAGAGAAGCCCAATCTATCGCCTTAAAGAATTAGTTTTATATGATTGCTGCCATATGCCAGCAAGGTTGTCGGCAATTGCCCGCAATGTTGCTGGCATTTGGCAGCAACAATGTTGGCATATGAAAGCAACCACACAAATCAAGATGTTCAAGCCAAATAAACGTGGAAGTATGACTGTTAAAGTAATGAGCTATAGGGTATTAAGATAACAATACAATGGCTCCATCCTTTTACAGGAGTCTTCAATAGGTGTAACGCTGAACGATGGAATGGATAATGGAGCGTAAAGTAAAAAAGCAAGCGAGCAAGCCTGCCCCAAAAACAATGCCGAGCCATCTTTTTCAAGATGCGCCCGGCTTTTTTTCTTTCATCCGATAGCGATTTCAAAAAATTATCCGTATCTTTGCATTCGGAATTTTAAAATACAAAGAAAAATGAAAAAAGCAATATTCTCTTTGCTCCTTATGGCAGCATCTGTCATCGGAGCCAACGCTCAGGGCAGCGCAACAACAGCCCAGAATCCACAGGATGTGGATGTACTCTATGCCAAGAATCTCCTGGCTGTAGGAACAGAGGCCCCAGCCTTCCCTGCCCTCAAGAAGGGAACATGGACGGTATTGGATTTCTGGGCTACCTGGTGTCCTGATTGCCGTAGAGAGATTCCTACCGTCAAGGAGATGTTCCAAAAGTACGGCACCCGTGCCAAGTTCATCGGTGTATCCATGGATACCGACAAGCAGAAGCTCGACAACTACACCCAGGCAAACAGTGTGGAATGGGAGCAGTACAGTGAGTTCAAGAAGTGGAAGGAAACCCAGATTTCCAAGGATTACAAGATTTCCTGGCTTCCTACCATGTATCTCATCAACCCGGAAGGCAAGGTAGTTTATACCACCGTACTCGCTGAGCGCATGGCAAAGAAACTGGCAGAAATCTTCCCAGAAAAGTAAAGTCATCAGAATCTGGCACACAGAAAAAGTTTGATGCACAGTTTCAGTGCCCCTAACTTTTTCCATAAATGGTATGTCGTGGCGTTCTTTGATGTTCTTTGTTAATATGTACTGAATCATATAGCGTTCATTATTTGTGATTGTATTCTTCCGTCCCTTTAGGACAGGAGCATCATCCTCTTTGAATGACGCTGCAAAGATACGATATCAGAAAACGCCACTTCATACTTTCTCATACTTCCTCTTACTTTCTCATACTTCCTCATACTTTCTCATACTTGGGATTTGTGGTTTGTAGAAAAATAGAACGAGGATGTTACAGCTTGGTATGCTTCTTATAACCATATAGCTTTTGATGCATAAGTATTATACTTACGGGGCAAAAGTGACATACTTACGAGGTGAAAGTAACATACTTAGTCCTCAACAGTAACTGAAGGATGGATGTTGCAAATCTGAACTCTGAATATGAATCTGAAAAAAAACAGCGTTAAATACGTGTTAAATACATGTGTTAACACTCTATATATCATTTCTTTATATTCTTTCTTGATCGCGCTGTATATCAAAGATGTGAAAACCTATAAGTTCAGCTTCAGTCGTTCTGAGATTGCAACAGTTCTTTGATTATTGCATGAAGGGCGATGCTGAGCCTGCCTGGGTGAAATTTTATTGTGTCATATAGCCTGAAAGCATGCCATTTTGCCATTTTTCTATGACAAGAATTGACGGAAATCAAGAAATGAAGCCTTTTTTGCGATTTCTTCCAAAAATATTGTGTGCGTACACAAAAAGGCATTACCTTTGCACTCGAAAAGATAAAATAAAGAATAATAAAGTAAAGAAAGGATAACAATTATGATGATGGTATTAGGAATGACATTGGCAGTTGTAGCTGCCCTTTTTGCTGAGGTTGTAAATGTCAATAAGAAGATTAGCCTCGGTAAGTAAACTGGCTTTGAGAAGCATCTCAGGATGCTTTCAATAAAGTTTCAGTTAAAAGGTAAAAATTTGGTTAACAGTTTTTTGAGAGAAAGGGAAAAATTATGACAGTATTAGGAATTGTATTTGCAATGGTAGTTGCAGCTTGCGCTGAGTATGGTGCAAGAACAAACATGAAGGACTTCGCTTAAAAGCGATGTTTCTTCTCATTTGAGAGAATTTAAACAGTAGTTTCCATATATTATAAAAAGGAAAGGCAGTTGTAAGCATCTTCTAGAATGCTAACAATTGCCTTTTTCTTTTTTGATACCAGCCTATGACAGCTTTAATTTATATAATAACCCTTAGAGTTTTCAAACTGTTGAGTTTAAAAGAATATTCCATCCTACTTTTTTTGCTAAATCCAATATTTTTTGTTACTTTTGCAGCAAAGTACAATATAACTCATTCGTAAGTATGAAAATTCAAGAAGTAATGAAATAGTATTTAGTACAATGCAGCAAGTAAACATTCAATATTACAATTCGCCTTGTGGAGAAATCATCTTGGCATCGGTGGGTGAAGAATTGGGCCTATGTGATTGGAATGAAATGCCATGTGCAGAGCGCAATAAGCTTCGACTTTCGAGGTATATGAAGGCTGAGTTCAAGATAGAAACATCTTCTATCCTGGAACAGACCCAAAAGCAACTGGATGAATATTTTACCGGCAATCGCAAGACATTCGATATTCCGTTGCATCCTGTGGGAACAGATTTTCAGAAAAAAGTATGGAACGCATTGCTCAATATACCATACGGTGAAACTAGAAGCTATAAGGAAATAGCTCAAAGTATAGGTAGCCCCAATAGTGTCAGAGCCGTGGCAGGAGCTATCGGAGCCAATGGCATCAGTATTTTCATTCCCTGCCATCGTGTTATCGGCAGTAACCATTGCCTTACAGGTTTTGCCGGAGGATTGGACGCAAAAAGAAGGTTATTGGAACTTGAAGCAGAACAAAAACAACATAAAATGTTGATTTTCAAATAAGATTAGTAAGAAAGACAAACAATAAAAGAGATGAATATTAAGTCAATAGGTAACAAAATCAAGGGTAATCCTAAGATGATAGAGGGAACTGTATATTCCATGCTCATCATCTGTAGCATTTCCCATTTCCTGAACGATATGATACAGTCGATCATTCCTTCCATCTACCCTATCGTGAAGGATAAGTTCGACTTCTCGTTTGCACAGATAGGTATCATCACGCTGGTCTTCCAAATGACGTCTTCCATCCTGCAACCTTTCACAGGACTGTATGCCGACAAGCATCCCCGTCCCTATGCGCTCTCCATCGGTATGTGCTTCACATTGGTGGGTCTGCTCCTGCTGGCCTTCGCCGAGAATTATTTTCTGATTCTCCTGGCTGTGAGCGTCGTAGGTCTGGGCTCCTCAGTGTTTCATCCCACGGCTTCGAGAGTGGCACAGATGGCATCGGGAGGTAAGAAGAGTCTGGCGCAATCCATCTTCCAGGTGGGCGGTAATGGCGGTTCGGCAGTAGGACCGCTGCTGGCAGCCATCATCATCCTTCCTTTCGGACAGCATGCCATCTCCTGGTTTGCCCTTGCAGCCCTGCTCGCCGCCATCATCATGGTAAGATTGGGAGTCTGGTACAAGGCTAGACTGGCTTACGTGGTGAACCATCCGCAGAAACAACCGCTTCTCAATACCCATATCTCTAAAAGAGTGAAGTATTGGGCACTGTTCATCCTCATCATACTCGTGTTCTCCAAGTATTTCTATACAGCTTGCATCACAAGCTACTTCACCTTCTTCCTGATAGATAAGTTCGGTGTCTCGGTACAGACTTCGCAGCTATGCCTCTTCGTATTCCTTGCCGCCTTTGCTATAGGAACTGTAGCAGGAGGCATGCTGGGCGATAAGTTTGGCAGAAAGTATGTCATCTGGTTCTCCATTCTGGGTGCTGCACCTTTCGCTATCGCCATGCCTTTCGTAAACTTCACATGGACCATCATCTGCACCTTCCTGTCAGGACTGATTATCGCTTCGGCATTCTCTTCCATCGTGGTATATGCCACCGACCTGATGCCCGATAAAGTGGGATTGATAGCTGGCATCTTCTTCGGACTGATGTTCGGTCTGGGAGGTTTGGGCTCTGCTTTCTTCGGCTGGCTGGCCGACAAGACAAGTATCGAGTTCATCTTCCAGGTGAGTGCCTTCCTGCCATTGCTCGGCATCATCGCAGGCTTCTTGCCGAATACACAGAAGAGAAGCGTTGAAGAAACTGATGAAAAAAGAAAATAATTATGAGAAAAGATTCAGCTGTAAACCAACCAAAATATGTTGAACTGGATTTGTTTTCTGCGGAGGAAGAGGATTATCAGAAAGACTCTGCCTCTTCAGAAAACAAGGAAAACCATACCTCTCCAGACAAAGAGTATGACTTGACAGAGCTGTTTGAAAGACTTTCCCAATCAGCATTCCGCAGTCGATTCCATCTTTCGAAGAGGGATAAGGATTATATTGCAGAAAAGGGCTTGGCTACCATCCGTAAACATGCGGAGGATTTCGTAGCCAAACGCCTTGCTCCTGCCGTGATTCCCAATGACGGCAAGCAGACGCCGATGAGAGGTCATCCTGTATTTATAGCCCAGCATGCTACAGGCTGCTGCTGTCGTGGATGCTTCTTCAAATGGCATCATATACCTGCCGGAAGACAATTGACAAAAGAAGAACAGCAATATGCAGTAGCGGTACTGATGGCTTGGATAGAAAAACAGGTTTGAAAAAGCTTCTCTGTTTCCGCTTAAAGCAGGACCAGCTCCGTACCCTCTCCGTACCAAGTCTTACTCAGTTCCCCCACAAAATTTACGTTTTTCACAGAATTCTCAATTAAAAACAAAAATTTTCGGCAAAAAATTTGGAGATTACATTTTTTCGCATTAACTTTGCATCCTAGTATCAAAGAAATCTCGGGGTTGACTGGATTTGACGGCGAGATGAAATGGTATGTAAGCATGCGGAGGCTCGTTGGCTACCTCCTAAATCCTAGTGAACAAAAAATTAATTGGCGAAAATAACTACGCTCTCGCTGCCTAGTCGAAGTACAGTAAACTAGCTTTATTCCAGCACAGGGTGCAGGAACGAGACATCGCTCAACGGATGTAGTTCCGAATCTTGTTGATCAAGCGGTGCAGGTAAATCGGAAATAGTTCATGTACGCCTCGTTGCATGGATGAAATTTTAGAGGATAAGGGTATGGTTGGTGGTCCAGGTCTTGCCATACCTCGAAAATTGAAGGCTGGAATAAGCATGTAGAAAGCATATGGTTTCCTTGTGCGGACGAGGGTTCGATTCCCTCCAGCTCCACCCTAGAAAGCAAAAAGAAGTCGCTGATTCCTCAGCGACTTCTTTTTTTTGTTTATATATGCCATTGAACTTTCAAACAGCACTATATACTATTGATGATTCTATTTTCTCAAACTTTCGCGGTATTTCAGCGGCGACATGTGGAGATGCTCCCTGACATACTTTCCGAAGAAAGAGGTATTGGAGAAGCCCAGAATGCCTGAAATCTCCTTAATCGACTTTGTGGTGGAACGGAGATAATAGGTGATATCGGCAAGGGTATATTCCGTAATCCATTCTATCGCCGTCTTGCCCGAATGACGCTTGCTGATGATGGAGAGATACTTAGGCGTAATGCACAGCTGCTGGGCAAAATATTCTACAGGCTGGTGCTTGATTTCGCTCTGCTGCAACATCTTCAGAAACTTGTCGAAAAGATCACTCGTGCTGGAGACACTCTCGTCCTTAGGCAAGCCCTCGAGAAGCAGATTGCTCACGGCAAGAAGCGCACTCTTGAGCAGCGTCTCTACGATTTCACGACGATATGGCTTCCAGGAACTGCGATCGCTGAAAGTAGGATCGAGACAGAGACGCACCAGATCGGTAAACTTGGTATAGAATACCTGGTCGGTTTCGTTCATCTTCAATACCGACAGCTTGCTGATATACACTGCACGGTTCCATACCGAGATATTGGACTGAAGGATGTTCATCATGCCATGATTGCTGACGCACATTGCTGTACCCAAAAAGTCAGCCGACACCTCTATGATATCGAGCATGGAATTAGGTGGACTGATAAAAATATCGCCCTTCTCTACCACTACCTCCCGTCCGTTCAGATCAGCCTTCAAAGAGCCTCTGAGACAGGATGCAATCATGTTCATCTGCAACCTCACGGGGTCGGGATTCTGTAATACCTTGAGATTGTCGATAATCAAGATATCCTCGTCGAGATAGCTGGCGCTGATCTCGGCACTCTGAGCAAACTCACCTTCCGCGATGCGCTGTCTTACGTCCTTCTGTTCCTTCATTAATACGTTTTTTAAATCTTCACTCTTCGTTCTTCACGATTCGTTCTTAAATCTTCACTTTCTAGAACGCCTCCCTGTACTTATTCTCGTCTTTATCTTCGAGCATGGAGAGATAGCTCTGATAGCGGCTGGCAGCGATATAATGCTCCTCTACCGCCTTGATGACCGCGCAACCCGGTTCGTGGGTATGGGTGCAGTCGGAGAACTTGCAATCCTGTGAGAACTTGAATATCTCCTTAAAGTAACTGGTCAGCTCTTCCTTCTCGATATCAAAGGTACCAAAACCCTTGATACCCGGAGTATCAATAAGATAGCCACCTTCCGGCAACTCCAGCATTTCGCTGAAGGTGGTGGTATGCATACCGCTATTGTGAGCCTCGCTGATTTCGGCTGTGCGCTGTTCGGCATCAGGAATCAGCTGGTTGATGAGGGTAGACTTCCCTACTCCACTGTTGCCGCTGAGCAGCGATTTCTTCTCCTTGATGAAAGAGCGTAATTCGTCAACACCTTCGCCTGTTGCTGCCGAGAGTTCGATACACTGGTAGCCGATGGTTTCATAGAGTGTGCACATCATCTTCTGATAGTGGAGTTCTTCTTCGGTAAGAAGATCGGTCTTGTTGAAAATGATGATGACTGGCACTCTGTATGCCTCGGCACCGGCCAGGAACCTATCGATGAAGGTGGTAGATGTCTGTGGGTAATTCACCGTAACCACAAGCAGCGCCTGGTCTACGTTGGCAGCCAGGATATGACTCTGCTTACTGAGGTTAGGCGATTTACGGATGATATAGTTTCGGCGGTCTTCGATAGAAGAGATGAAAGCGGTGCCTTCCTGGTTGGTGATGAGCTGCACATAGTCGCCCACAGCCACAGGATTGGTACTGCGGATGCCCTTCAGTCGGAAATTGCCTTTTATTTTACTTTCAATCAGCTGGCCATCGTCAGTCTTGACGGTGTACCAGCTGCCTGTATTCTTAATAACGAGTCCTCTCATTATCACTTATCAATAATGTAAGCCTTTGAAAGCTGTTCTTTAGACTGTCATAATTTCCTTTTCCTTCTCGTCCATCAAGGCATCGAGCTGCTTGATGTACTTATCGTGAAGCTTCTGCAAATCGTTTTCAGCATCCTTCTCCAAGTCCTCAGAAAGGCCATCCTTGATAGCCTTCTTCAGCTTCTCCTTGATTTCCTGACGCACGTTGCGAACCTCGATCTTGGCACGCTCGGCAATCTTGTTGCACTGCTTGACGAGCTCCTTACGGCGCTCACCGGTAGGCTGAGGGATACCGAGGCGTACGATTTCGCCATTGTTTTCAGGAGTGATACCTACGCCGCTGTCCATGATTGCCTTCTCGATGTCACGGATGGCCTTCTTGTCCCAAGGGCGGATAGCGATGGTACGGGCATCAGGGGTTGTAACAGTAGCAACCTGGTTTAAAGGGACCATGCTGCCATAACTATTTACGCGCACACCGTCGAGAATAGCCACATTGGCACGACCTGCACGAACATGAGAGAGCTCTTCTGCGAGATACATTGCTGCCATCTCCATACGCTCACCTGCTGAATTCAAAGTTTCTTTTACGTCTATCATAATAATATGTTTTTTATTTTATTAATTCTAATCTTTTCAATTCCTCGCCCACATAGTTGGTCAGTTCAACAAACTGCTGGATAGTGAGCTGTTCCGGGCGCTTGGTCATGATATCGGTGGTGTAGAAATCCTCGCGTGGGGTTACACCAGGGAACATCTGCTTGAGACTGACGCGCAGCATCTTGCGGCGCTGGTTGAACACGGTCTTCACCAATCGCTTGAAGAGTTTCTCATCGCATCCCAGATCGGTTACCTCGTTGCGGGTCATGCGGATTACGGCACTCTTCACCTTTGGCGGCGGATTGAACACGCCTTCGTCTACGGTGAAGAGATACTCCACATCGTACCATGCCTGGATGAGCACACTGAGGATTCCATACGCCTTGTTGCCCGGCTCGGAAGCCATACGGAGCGCCACCTCGCGCTGGATCATGCCCGTGCAGCAAGGAATGAGGTCCTTGTAGTCGAGCATTTTGAAGAAGATCTGCGAAGAGATGTCATAAGGATAATTGCCCGTGAGCACAAACTGCTTTCCATCAAATATCTCGTTCAGATCCATGCGCAGGAAGTCCTCCCCGATGATGTTGTCCTTGAGCGTAGGGAAGTTCTCATGCAGGTAAGCTACCGACTCGGAGTCGATTTCCACCGCCTTCACGGGGCGCGGCTTCTCCACAAGATACTGGGTAAGAACGCCCATACCTGGTCCGATTTCAAGAACAGGAATATCCGGGCAGGCATCCACCGTATCAGCGATGCGCTTTGCTATGTTGAGGTCAGTAAGGAAGTGCTGACCTAGATTTTTCTTTGGCTTTACAGCTTTCATACGTTATAAATATATTTTTTGCAAAAATACGATTATTTTTCGAGAAATAGCCCATTGAATACATTTTTTTTTAACTTTTATAGAAAAAAGAGGGAAAGAAATGAGGGGCAAGCGTTTATTTATGCTAAAAATATGCACTTTCGTGCGATATTGACAAGAAAAGTATTAACTTTGCATCTAATTATGGATATAAAGAAGATAGCAAACAACATTTGGAAGGTGGGGCTATCGCTCGTATTGGGTGGTGCCATCCTTTATTGGATGTATCGGGGTTTCGACTTCAAGCAGGTGGAGGACGTGGTGCTCCACAAGATGAGCTGGACCTGGATGCTGCTGTCGTTCCCATTTGGCATTACAGCGCAGCTGTTCAGGGGATGGAGATGGAAACAGTCATTGGAGCCACTGGGCGAAAAAGCACGCACACATGTAAGCGTGAACTCCATCTTTCTATCATATGCACTGAGTCTCGTCATCCCGAGATCGGGAGAATTTGCACGATGTGCCGTGCTGAAACGATATGACGGCGTATCCTTCCCTAAAGCTCTGGGAACGGTGGTTACGGAGCGAGCCATCGACTCGCTGCTGGTACTTCTCATCACCGGAATGGTGTTTCTGATGCAGATACCGGTATTCCTGAACTTCTTTGACAAGACGGGTACCAGCATGGATAGCATCCTGGGAAAATTCACCGCCACGGGCTATTTCGTAACGGTAGTCTGCGGCATCGCCGTACTCATCCTGCTGCACTTCTTGCTGAAGAAGCTCGCTATATATAATAAGGTGAAAGCTACGCTAAGCGGACTGTGGCAGGGCATCATCTCGCTGAAGGGCGTGAAGAACGTACCTCTCTATATCGCCCTCACGCTTGGCATCTGGCTGAGTTACTTCTTCCACTACTATCTCACGTTCCAGTGCTTTGAGGCGACATCGCATCTCAGTCTGATGTGTGGACTGGTAACCTTCATCGTGGGCAGCATCGCAGTCATCGTACCGACTCCCAACGGAGCAGGTCCGTGGCACTTTGCCGTGAAGACTATGCTCATTCTCTACGGCATCCAGCAGACCGACGCCCTCTTCTTCGTACTCATCGTCCACTCGGTGCAGACACTGCTCGTCATCCTTCTGGGCATCTACGCCTGGATAGCCCTGGCGTTTACGAGGAAAGTGAAGAGTGAAGAGTGAAGAGCGAAGAGTGAAGAATTCTCTTGCTTTAGGGCGTATGCCCAATTTAACATTTAACATTGAACATTTAACATTAAAATATAAATATTATGGCTGACATTAAGAATCTGAGTCCAGTTGAAATCTGGCGCAACTTCGACAAGTTAACACAAGTTCCACGTCCATCAGGACATTTGGAGAAAATTCAAGCTTATTTGCTCAACTGGGCAAAGGAAGCAGGTGTAGAGGCATTCCAGGATGCTGCGGGCAACATCGTGATGCGCAAGCCTGCCACTCCGGGTATGGAGAACCGTAAGGGCGTTATCCTCCAGGCTCACATGGACATGGTTCCTCAGAAAGCACCTGAGAGCAATCACGACTTTGAAAACGACCCTATCGAAACCATCATCGATGGCGACTGGGTTCGTGCTAATCATACTACCCTCGGAAGCGACGACGGTCTCGGCGTGGCTACCATCATGGCAGTCATGGAAGCTAAGGACTTGCAGCACGGTCCGGTAGAGGGTCTTATCACCGCTGACGAAGAGACAGGCATGTTTGGTGCCAACGGTCTTCCTGAGGGCGAGCTGAACGGCGACATCCTCCTGAACCTTGACACAGAGGTTTGGGGTGAGTTCGTCATCGGCAGCGCAGGCGGTATTGACATCACAGCTACACTCGACTACCAGGAGGTAGAGACAGACAAGGACGACGCAGCCGTGAAGGTTACCTTGAAGGGCTTGAAGGGCGGTCACTCAGGCATCGAGATCAACGAGGGCAGAGCCAACGCCAACAAGTGCATGGTTCGCTTCGTACGTGAGGCTATCTCAGAGCTTGATGCACGTCTGGCCTCATGGCAGGGCGGCAACATGCGCAATGCCATCCCATTCCAGGCAGAGGTAGTATTGACCTTGCCAAAGGAGAACGTTGAGGCTTTGAACGACATGGTAGCAGACTGGAAGGACGAAATCATCGACGAGTTCCAGGGTATCGAGGTAGCAGAGAACATCGAGTTCTTCACAGAAAACGTAGAGACTCCTGCCAAGGAGGTTCCTCAGGAGATTCAGGACAACCTAGTAGACGCCATCTTTGCTTGCCACGACGGTGTACTGCGCATGGCTCCATCTATGCCAGGTATCGTAGAAACCTCTTCCAACCTCGCCATCATCGAGATTGGCGACGGCAAGGCAGCCATCAAGATATTGGCCCGTTCAAGCCATGAGTACTACAAGATGTATCTCGCAACCATGATGGAGAGCTGCTTCAACATGGCTGGCATGAAGGTGGAATTCAGCGGTGCATACGGCGGCTGGAACCCTAACCCAAAGAGCGACATTCTGGAACATGTATTGAAGGTTTACAAGGAGCAGAACGGCAAAGACGGCGTAGTTCAGGCTGTACACGCAGGTTTGGAGTGCTCTATCATCCTGGGCAAGTATCCTCACCTCGATGTGGTTTCCTTCGGTCCTACATTGCTCAGCCCTCATACAGCCAATGAGCGCTGCCAGATTAGCTGCGTGGCTCCTTTCTGGAATCTGATGAAGCAGCTGCTGGCTGAAATTCCAGCAAAATAAGTAAGCAGAAAATTACAAAAAGATTAAAAAAGAAAGCCGGGAAAGAATTTTCTCGGCTTTTTTTTCCCTTTTCTCGATTAAAATCATTAACTTTGCAGGCAATTTCGCGAGGCTTGTCATACCGTAGTAAAATGCGATACAAAGACCTTGCACAAGTTTCAATTAATTATTAACAAAAATGGACGATTATCACGCGGAGAATTTCAATAATCTGTAAGGCGTGGAGATTCAGCAACCATCAAGATCGCACCAAAGCGATTCACCAGGCTAATCTCCATACCCAAACCTTTTATTTTGTGGAGAATAGCAAACAATGAAGACTTTTTGGAATATAGACAAAAAACTGACTGTACTCAACGAGTGGCAGCCAAACTGCTGGATACAAGTAACATGTCCAACCGATGAAGATCAGCGCCTGCTGGAAGAAGAATTCAAGATCCCTGATTATTTCCTCTCGGACATCAGCGATACAGATGAGCGTGCCCGCTATGAATATGACGACGGCTGGATGCTCATCATTCTGCGTATCCCTTATGTGAAGGAAATCCGAAGCCGTACGCCGTATACCACCGTGCCACTGGGTATCATCCACAAGCGCGATGTGACCATCACCGTATGCTATTACGAGACCAACATGATGATAGACTTCGTAAGCTATCAGCAGAAGCGCAACGAGGGATTCACCGACTATGTAGACATGATCTTCCGTCTCTTCCTCTCCTCTGCCGTATGGTATCTGAAACGATTGAAACAAATCAACTCGCTCATCGAGAAAGCCAAGCGCAATCTGGACCACGGAGTGAACAACGAGAGCCTGATAGGACTCAGCCGCCTGCAAGACTCCCTCACCTACTTCAACACTTCGATCCGCGGCAATGAAAACCTTCTTTCAAAGCTGAAGTTCAAGCTGCAGGTGGACGAGTTGGATGCCGACCTGATTGAAGACGTCAACATCGAGATGACGCAGGCGCGAGAGACGACGAGTATCTATTCCGACATTCTGGAATCGACGATGGACACCTATTCGAGCATCATCAACAACAACATGAACACCACGATGCGTACCTTGACCAGTATCAGCATCGTCATGATGTTGCCAACGCTGATTTCCTCACTCTTCGGTATGAACCTGATCAACGGAATGGAGGAAAGTCCATACGGCTTCGCCTTCGCCTTGATTCTCTCATTCGTAGTATCAGGCCTCTCCTGGGGCTTCCTGAGATATAAGCGACTGTTATAAAAATATAAAAAATCGAATGTCTTACAAAGATATTCGATTTTTTTATTTAAGTTTGCAAATTATTAATAATAACAATGTGTGGCCGAATCGCTTTTTAGGAAACGACTACCGGCAAAGAAACTCGAATCATAAACTAAACAAAGTGAAATGATGGACTCTCTAGAAAACGCTCTGTTGCAGCAGGGCACCATGGAAGAACCTGCCAAGAAGATATACTCTTCCAAGCAGGAAGTACTCGAAAGAGTAAAAGAAATCGCACGTAGTGCAGAAGCTCCAGTGAAAGAAGAGCTTGATCTATTAAAGACAGTTTTCTACAAGTTGCACCTGGCAGAAAGAGATGCTCAGATGAAAGAGTATCTCGCTAAAGGCGGCGACCCGGAGAAATATGTACTTCTTCCAGATGATACAGAAGAAGCCTTTAAGGCAGAAATGCAGATTATCAAGGAAAAAAGAGCCAAGATCTTCCTTGCACAAGAAGAAGAAAAGCAGGAAAATCTGGCTAAGAAACTTGAGATTATCGAAAAGATCAAGGCTATGACCACTTCTCCTGAAGAGGTTAACAAATCATACCAGGACTTCAAGGCGCTGCAGCAGGAGTGGAAGGATATCAAGGCCATCCCTGCCGACAAAGCCAACGAGGTATGGAAGAACTACCAGCTCTACGTGGAGCAGTTCTACGACCTGCTGAAACTCAACAACGAAGCACGCGAGTATGACTTCAAGAAGAATCTTGAAGCCAAAACCAAGTTGTGCGAAGCTGCAGAGAAACTGGCAGAAGAGAGCGACGTCATCTCTGCCTTCCATCAGCTGCAGGACCTCCACCAGCAGTATCGTGAAATCGGTCCGGTAGCCAAAGAACTGAGAGAGGAAATTTGGGCTCGCTTCAAGGCAGCCAGCACCATCATCAACAAGAAGCATCAGCAGCACTTCGAGGACCTGAGAGCCAAGGAGGAGAAAAACCTTGCCGACAAGACTGCACTTTGCGAAAAGGTAGAGACCATTAACCAGACAGAGTACAAGCAGGCTTCTGACTGGGAGAACGCTACCAAGGAGGTGATTGATTTGCAGAACGAATGGAAGAAGATTGGTTTCGCTCCACAGAAGATGAACGTGAAGATCTTTGAGCGATTCCGCATCGCCAACGATACCTTCTTCAGCAATAAGGCTGAATTTTTCAAGGGCTTGAAGGACCAGTATGCTACCAATATCGCCAAGAAACAGGAGCTTGTGAACAAGGCTAAGGCTCTGGCTGACAGCACAGAATGGAAGAAGACCGGCGACAAGCTCATCTCACTGCAAAAGGAATGGAAGAAAACAGGCATCGTGCCTCGCAAGCAGGGTGATGTATTATGGAAAGAATTCCTGACCGCCTGCAACAAGTTCTTTGATGCCCGCAACAAGCTGAATGCCGGCACACGCAGCGAGGAGCATACTAACCTGGAGAAAAAGCGCGCCATCATCGCACAGCTCAAAGAACTTATCGAGAATGCAGGCGAAGGCTTCCAGAAGAAGGTACAGGAGCTGACCGCACAGTATAATGCTGTAGGTCATGTTCCTTTCAAGGAGAAAGACAAGCTGTATGAAGAATACCACAACGTTTTGAACAAGGTATACAAGGAGCTACATATCAGCAACGGCAAGCGCCATCTCAACAACTTCAAGAACAACCTGAAGAATGTTGCCGAGCAGGGCGCCAATGCCTTGGACAACGAGCGCGGCAAGCTGTTGCGTCGCTACGACCAGCTGAGAAACGAGATTACTACCTATGAGAATAACCTCGGCTTCCTCAATGCTGCCAGCAAGAAGGGCAACAGCCTCGTAGAGGAAATGAACCGCAAGGTAGAAAAGCTCAAGGCTGACCTCGAAATCATCAAGCAGAAGATCAAGGCTATCGATGCCGAAAATAAATAAAACAACAAAACCCAGGGCGTTTGCCCTGGGTTTTGTTGTTTATCCAAGTTTCGCATGTAAGGATCATAAACAAAAAAAGCATCTCTCATTTCTGAAAGATGCTAACCAGTTGGGATACCCGGACTCGAACCAGGAATGACAGGACCAGAATCTGTAGTGTTACCATTACACCATATCCCAATAAATTCTATCAAAACATCTAAAGCAAGCGAAGTTGGGATACCCGGACTCGAACCAGGAATGACAGGACCAGAATCTGTAGTGTTACCATTACACCATATCCCAATATGCTTAGCAGAAGAATCGTTTATGATTTCATTTGCGGGTGCAAAGGTACAACTTTTTTTTGTATCTCCAAAATTTTTTCCCACTTTTTTCTAAAAAAACTCAATTTTTATCGATTTTGAGTGATTTTTCATGTAATTAGCGTATCTTTGTAGCATTAAAACAACAAGTAAAAATATAAATGAACACAATTAAGCAACTCGTAGAGACTATTAAAGAAGGTATACAAGAGAAAAAAGGTCAAGATATCGTAATCGCAGACCTCAGTGAAATAGATGGCAGCATTGCCAAATACTTCATCATCTGTCAAGGAGGCTCCCCTACTCAGGTAGAAGCCATCGCAGAATCTGTGGGCGACATCTGCCGCAAGAACTTGGGCGAAAAGCCAGTCAACGTGGCAGGACTCGGCAACGACCAGTGGGTAGCCATGGACTTCGTGGACGTATTGGTTCACATCTTCCTGCCAGAGGTAAGAGCTTATTACGACCTGGAACATCTCTGGGCAGACGCCAAGCTTACCCATGTGCCAAACCTTGACTAAGGGAAACAAGCTTGCAGGACAAAACAGGCAAGAACAAGGATAAAGACATACATTATTATAATAATAAGCATATTAATATATGGAACAAAGCAACAACTTCAACAATCAAGGCGGAGGCAAGGGACCTAAGATGCCTAGATTTAACATGAACTGGCTTTACACCATTATTCTCATTGCTCTGATAGCATTGTTTTTTAGTGGTGGTGGTGAAGCCCTGGGCGGAAGTGCTGCCAAAGAAGCAACATACACTGAATTCAAACAGTATGTTGACAAAGGCTATGTACTGAGCGTAGTGGCTAACAAAACAGAAAATACGCTTAAAATATACATCAACCCAAAATATACGCGCGATGTATACAAGATGAGCGCACAGAACGTGGGACCCAACCCATACGTAAAAGTACAATTCGGTTCAGTAGACGAAGTAGACCGCTATGGCAACCAGATGGTCAAGGAAAAAAAGATCCGTTCCTTCAGCTATGACAACAAGAAAGACAACGACTTCTGGAGCCTGATCATCAGCCTGGCTCCACTGCTTCTCTTCTTCCTCTTCATCTATTGGATGTCGGGCAGAATGGGCAGCGGCATGAGCAACATGGGCGGCGGCATCTTCAATGTAGGAAAGAGTAAGGCTAAGATGTATGAGAAGGGAAATGCCATCGGCATCACCTTCAAAGACGTTGCCGGACAGGAAGGCGCCAAGCAGGAGGTGCAGGAAATTGTAGACTTCCTCAAGAACCCTAAGAAATATACTGACCTGGGAGGTAAGATTCCTAAGGGAGCGCTCCTCGTGGGTCCTCCGGGAACAGGTAAGACCCTTCTGGCAAAGGCTGTTGCCGGCGAGGCTGGCGTACCATTCTTCTCAATGAGCGGTTCCGACTTCGTAGAAATGTTTGTCGGTGTGGGTGCATCACGCGTCCGCGACCTCTTCCGTCAGGCAAAGGAGAAGTCACCTAGCATCATCTTCATCGATGAGATTGATGCCGTGGGCCGTGCCAGAAGCAAGAACCCAGCCATGGGCGGCAACGACGAGCGCGAGAACACGCTGAACGCCCTCCTCACAGAGATGGACGGATTCGGCACCAACAGCGGTGTCATCATTCTGGCTGCCACCAACCGTGTAGACATGCTCGACAGCGCCCTTCTCCGTGCGGGTCGTTTCGACAGAGAAATCCACGTAGATCTCCCAGGCTTGAACGAGCGAAAGGCTATCTTTCTGGTTCATCTCAAGCCTATCAAGATAGACGAGACAGTAGATGTAGACCTTCTGGCACGTCAGACTCCTGGTTTCTCAGGTGCCGACATCGCCAATGTATGTAACGAGGCAGCACTTATCGCAGCCCGCCACGACAAGAAGGCAGTCTGCAAGCAGGATTTCCTCGATGCCGTAGACCGTATCGTAGGTGGATTGGAGAAGAAAACCAAGGTAATGACAGCCGACGAGAAGCGCAGCATCGCCCTTCATGAAGCGGGTCATGCCACTATCTCATGGTTCTGCCAGTATGCCAACCCTCTCATCAAGGTAACCATCGTTCCTCGCGGCCAGGCTCTTGGAGCAGCGTGGTATCTCCCAGAGGAGCGCCAGATTACTACCAAAGAACAGATGCTCGACGAGATGTGCTCACTGATGGGTGGACGTGCTGCCGAGGAACTCTTCACCGGTCACATTTCTTCTGGAGCGATGAACGACCTGGAGCGTGCCACCAAGAGTGCATACGGCATGGTTGCCTACCTGGGTATGAGCAAGACATTGCCGAATATCTGCTATTACAACCAGAACGAGTATTCCTTCCAGCGTCCATACTCAGAGACAACAGCCCGCGAGATAGACGAAGAGGTACTCAAGATGGTGAACGAGCAGTATACCCGTGCCAAGAACATCCTGATGGAGCACAAGGAAGGCCACAATGCCCTCGCCGAACTGCTGATCCAGAAGGAGGTAATCATGGCAGAAGACGTAGAGCATATCTTCGGCAAGCGACCATGGCTGAGCCGTTCTCAGGAAATCATGGAAGACGAGCAGCCTAAGATTGACGATGCAGTAAAGGAACTGCCGGAAGTACAGGCTGCCATCAAGGAGCACGAAGCGGCAAAGAAGAACGCAGAAGATTCAGAAAAGGAAACTCCAGAGAACGAAAGCGACAAGGAGAATCCTAGCGAGAATAACAACGGAAAAAATAACGAATAATAATCAGAACCATGACTGACAAACAGAAAAATCTAGTGATAAGATCCATTACAGGCGTACTCTTCGTCGCCTGTATGGTTTCTTGCTTCCTGAATCCTAGAGCGATGGTATTTCTCTTCGCCCTCATTACAGGACTGAGCATCTGGGAGTATTGCGGACTGGTAAACGGAAAGGAAGACGTAACCGTCAACCGCTTCATCACCACCGTGGCAGGCGTATATCTCTTTCTTGCCGTGGCAGGTTTCCGTACCGGCATCGTGACAAACTTCATCGTTTTCGTGCCTTACCTGCTCACCATCGTATATCTCTTCATTGCAGAGCTTTACACGGGCAACAAGGACGCTATCAACGACTGGGCATATACCATGCTTTCGCAGATGTATATCGCCCTGCCACTCTCGATGATCAACGTACTGGCGTTTGAGACATCCGCCTTCGACGGACAGATACATTACGACATGCTCTTGCCTTTGAGCATCTTCATCTTCCTCTGGACCAATGATACGGGGGCCTACTGCAGCGGTTCGCTCTTCGGCAAGCACAAGCTGTTTCCACGCATCAGTCCAGCCAAGAGTTGGGAAGGCAGTATCGGAGGTGGCATCTTCGTCATCATAGCAGCCATTATCATCGGCTATCTGGCGAACGACGGTGCAGCTCATCGCCTGAGCATTCCAGAATGGGTAGGCCTGGGACTGGTTGTTACATTCTTCGGCACCTGGGGCGATTTGGTAGAGAGTCTCTTCAAGCGTACCCTAGGAGTGAAAGACAGCGGCACCATCCTTCCGGGACATGGTGGCATGTTAGACCGTTTCGATTCCTCCCTCATGGCTATCCCTGCAGCTGTAATCTATCTCTATACCTTGCAGCTTTTCGGATAAGTTTTTTAGACAACAAAAGTTTTCGATAGTAAATAAAAAATCCAAGCTAGATTCGCTCTAACTTGGATTTTTTATTTACTATCAATTATTCTGCTTCTTCCTTCTGCGTCTGACTAAGTTGTTCAGCAGCCAGTTTAGCACGCTTAGCTTCTTCCTCAGCCAATCTTTTCGCTTCCTCAGCCCTCTTTCTGGCAGCCTCAGCAGCAGCCTCAGCCTCAGCTCTTTCCTTGGCAAGGCGAAGGAGTCGCTCCCTGCGCTTTACCAACAATCCATGCATGATGGTTGCAGCTTCGTCCGGTGCCATCTGATTGCCCAGACGTTCGCGCACCACCTGATATTCTGCCAGCATACGGTCTCTACCCTCCTTGCCAGGCAACAGCTGATAAAGCTGGTCGGCAATGGCATCTACCTTGAAACGGTCGGCAAACATCTCCTGCACCACTTCCTTATCAGCTATCAGATTAACCAGCGAGATGTACTTGCACGACATGACATGATCAAATGCAAAGCGGACAAGACACGGTAATGGAGTCTCGTAACAAACCACCTGAGGCACATCGAATAGAGCCGTCTCCAGCGTAGCCGTACCGCTCGTTACCAAAGCAGCCGTAGAATGAGATAGCAGCTGATAGGTCTTGTTGCGCACCATCTTGACAGGCGTTCCCTTGACAAACTGCTCATAATACTTATCCTCAATGGAAGGTGCCCCGGCCAGAACCATCTGGAAATCCTCAAACCGTTCAGCCACCTCAATCATGGCTGGCAGATTATCCTTGATTTCCTGCAACCTGCTACCCGCCAGCAAAGCCAGGATTGGCCTATGAGTATCGAGCAGATTCTCTGTACAGAACTCCTCAAACGACTGCTGATATCCAGCACGGAATTCATTCACCTCCTGCGCAGTAGGATTACCTACATAATGTATCGGATAGTGATGCTTTTTCTCATAGAAAGGCACCTCGAACGGCAGGATGGAGAACATCTCGGCAATGTCTCTCCGGATGCTACGGATTCTCCATTCCTTCCAAGCCCATATCTTAGGAGAAATATAATAATAAGCCGGGATATTCGTCTTCTTTTTCAAGAACTTAGCGATATTGAGATTGAAGCCGGGATAATCCACCAGGATAACAACATCAGGCTTCCATTTCACGATATCATCCTTACACATCTTCATGTTGGAAAAGATGGTACGAAGATGCAGCAGGACGGGCACGAATCCCATATAAGCCAGTTCTTTATAATGCTTCACACGAGTGCCGCCCTCAGCAGCCATCAAATCGCCGCCAAAGAACCGGAACTCTGCAAATTCATCCACTTTTTTCAGTGAGCGCATCAATCTGCTGGCATGCAGGTCGCCACTCGCCTCACCTACTATTAAATAATACTTCATGATACTTATTTTTTTTTACTTTGAACTTTGAGATTTGAACATTGAACTTTATGATTAGTTTTCTTGCTATAAATGAAGGTTATTTTCAAGCAAAAGCACATCATAAAGTTCAAAGTTCAAAGTTCAAAGTTTTTAATCCAATCATAATCCGTGACATCAATCTTAGTTGGCGTGATGGCAATATATCCATTGTTCACAGCCCACTGATCGGTATCCGTAGCCTCAGGTTCGTCATTGCGGTATTCTCCTACCATCCAATAGTAATCATATCCATGAGGATGCGTGCGGTGAACCACCTCATTGATCCATGAACCATGTGTCATCCGGCAAGCCTTGAAGCCTTTGAAAGGAGGCATGACAGGGAAGTTGACGTTCAGGCAGGTATACTTAGGCAAGCCCTTCTCCAGCACCATCTTAACCACTTTCAGAACACCGTCACGCAAGGGCGTTAAATCAGCATTTTCATCATAGTTGCAACTGCTGAAGGCGATGCTTGGAACATGCTGCATGCAACCCTCTTTCGCCACACCCATCGTGCCGGAATAATGATTGTTGACACTCGAATTATCCCCATGATTGATGCCGCCGATGACGAGATCGGGCCTGCGACCATCAAGCAACTGATCCAAAGCCAGTTTCACACAGTCTACCGGTGTTCCGCTACATGACCACACCTCCACATCATCACCCATGTTATGACGCCGCTTGAGGCGCAAGGGAGTAGTAGCCGAAAAGGCACAAGCGAATCCGGAACGGGCACTTTCCGGAGCCACAACTAAGAGTTCACACCAGTCCTTCAAGAAGCTGACCAGTGTCTTGATTCCATTGGCATGATAGCCATCATCATTCGAAATTAATACTAACGGTTTCCTATTTTCCATAAAAATATCTTTCTTTTTGGTGCAAAAGTACGAAAAAACCTTTAAAGTAACACAATTCTCACATTATTTTTGTATCTTTGCCGAAAATTTACTAATAAAATGGGAAAGATAATCGCATTAGCTAATCAAAAAGGCGGTGTCGGCAAGACTACCACCACGATAAATTTGGCTGCATCATTGGCCACTCTCGAGAAGACTGTACTAGTGGTTGACGCTGACCCACAGGCCAACGCATCCAGTGGATTGGGAGTAGACATCAGCGAGGTTGATTGCTCTATCTATGAGTGCATCATCGACCACACGGATGTCCGTGATGCTATCTATACCACCGACATCAATGGCCTGGACATCGTACCTAGCCATATCGACCTGGTGGGAGCAGAGATAGAAATGCTGAATCTTAAGAATCGCGAAAAGGTGATCAAAAATCTTCTGGAACCTATCCGCGACGAATATGATTTTATCCTTATCGATTGTTCCCCATCACTGGGCCTCATCACCGTCAACTCGCTGACAGCAGCCGACAGCGTGATCATCCCTGTGCAGTGTGAATATTTCGCTCTTGAAGGAATTAGCAAATTGCTCAATACCATCAAAATCATCAAGAGCAAGCTCAACCCGAAATTAGAAATCGAAGGCTTCTTGCTGACAATGTACGACAGCCGTCTTCGCCTTGCCAACCAGATTTACGATGAGGTAAAGCGACATTTCCAGGAACTGGTGTTTAAAACCGTTATCCAGCGCAATGTGAAATTGAGCGAGAGTCCTAGCCACGGTCTGCCAGTCATCCTTTACGATGCAGAAAGCAATGGTGCTAAGAACCATTTGGCATTGGCCAAGGAAATTATCAACAAGAATAGTTAAAATTTGGAAATTGAACCCTTCAAGAAAGTTCAATGTTCAAAATTGAAAGTAAAAAATGGCAGTACACAAGAAATATAACAACGGAACAAAAAGCAATGCGCTAGGCCGCGGACTCGATGCCCTCATATCCACAGAAGGCGTTCGCACCCAAGGCAGCAGCACAATCAACGAAATAGCCATCGACCAGATCGAGGCTAACCCCAACCAGCCACGACGCGAATTTGACGAAGAGGCTTTGCACGAACTGGCAGAAAGCATCAAGACTATAGGCATCATCCAGCCTATCACCCTGCGCCAGGTAGCAGAAAACCACTTCCAGATCATAGCAGGTGAGCGCCGATGGAGAGCATCCCAGTTGGCAGGACTTACAGCCATCCCGGCTTACATCCGAACCATCAGCGATGAAAACGTGATGGAAATGGCACTCGTAGAAAACATCCAGCGCCAGGACCTCAACGCCATAGAAATAGCTCTGGCATACGAACATCTCCTGGAGAATGAAGGAATGACACAGGAAAAGATTTCAGAAAGAGTAGGCAAAAGCCGAGCAGCCATCGCCAACTATCTCCGACTACTCAAGTTGCCAGCGCAGGTACAGATGGCACTCCAGAAGAAAGAAATAGACATGGGACATTGCCGCGCCTTGCTCGCACTAGACAGTCCTTCGCTACAAATCAAGCTCTTCAAGGAGATTCAGAAGAACGGCTATTCCGTACGCAAAGTGGAAGAAATGGTTCAGCATCTGAAAAACGGTGAGGACATCGAGAGCGGCAAGAAAACGATAGCAGCAAAAGCTCAGTTGCCAGAGGAATTCACAGCCATCAAGAACCGCCTGTCACAGTTCCTCAACACAAAGGTTCAATTCACCTGCTCACCAAAGGGAAAGGGAAAAATAAGCATTCCGTTCGCCAATGAAGAAGAACTGGAACGCATCATGAAAGTTTTCGACCAATTGAAACAAGAATAAATGAGATTAGCAAATATCTGTATCACGGCTTTACTGCTGGTTAGCTCTACGCTTTCTTACGCACAGAAAAACAGAGAGAAAACCGATGTCAGCGTACCTGCCATCGTCTCTGCCGACTCGGTAAAGATGCCAGTCGACTCTGTTCTCACAGCTCAGGACAGCAGCAACCTGGCAAAGCTCAACCAATCGCTCAGACCAGTGAAGAAAAAACGCGACTGGAGCACTTGGCATCCTGATGCCAAAAGAGCAATGTGGATGGCGCTCGTCTTGCCGGGAGCAGGCCAAATATACAATCGTAAATATTGGAAACTGCCTATCATTTACGGTGGTTTCGTAGGTTGCGCATATGCCATCACCTGGAACAACCAGATGTATCACGACTATTCGCAAGCCTACCTTGACATCATGGACGATGACCCTAACACGCAAAGCTATAACCAGTTTCTGCACTTAGGAGCCACCATTGACAATTCGAACATTGACCGTTACAAGGAAATATTTCGCAAAAGAAAAGATAAATTCCGCAGATGGAGAGACATGGGAGTATTTGTCATGATTGGTGTATACGCATTCTCTGTCATTGATGCCTATGTAGACGCATCGCTGTCTGAATTTGACATTTCAGACGATTTGACACTTAGAGTGGAGCCTACGGTCATGAACGACAAGCGAACCAACAATCCGTTCAAGTCAACATCGCTCGGCTTACAATGCTCACTCAGATTTTAGCAAAATGAACAAAATATCTCTTACAACAAAATAATGACGAGAAAATAGAACAGAAAAAAAAGAAATGAAGAAGATTATAATCATGGCAGCCGCCTTGCTTTTGGGATTGCAGGGCATGAATGCTCAAACAGAAAACGAAGAAAACGACGACATTATCACCGTAACTGATAAAGACGGAAAATCAGAGGAAATTGAAATTCCTGAAGGAATGGAAGACAACCTCGACAGCCTCTTACATCTTTATAATACACAGACATATCTCATGCCGGATACTTCCTGCAACTATCAGGACATCAATCCCGTATTCGATAAAGAGGTATACGTAGACCGCTTGAAGAGAATGCCTACCATCATTGAAATGCCATACAATGAAGTGGTACAGAAATTCATCGACCGTTACAGCGGCAAACTTCGCAGATCAGTAAGTTTCATGTTGGGAGCCAGCAATTTCTACATGCCTATCTTTGAGGAAGCGCTGGAAGCATACAATCTTCCGCTGGAGTTGAAATACCTCCCAGTCATCGAATCGGCACTCAACCCTATGGCTGTATCACGCGTAGGAGCCACAGGCTTATGGCAGTTTATGCTGCCAACAGGCAAGAGATATGGACTGGACGTGAACACATTGGTAGATGAGCGCCGCGACCCGGTGAAAGCATCTTACGCAGCTGCACACTATCTAAGCGACCTCTACAAGATATTCGATGACTGGAGCCTTGTCATCGCAGCATACAACTGCGGTCCAACCAATGTCAACAAGGCTATCCATCGCGCCAAGGGTAATGCAGACTACTGGAACATCTATCCATATCTTCCAAAGGAGACACGTGGATATGTACCAGCATTCATTGCAGCCAACTACATCATGAACTACTATTGCGACCACAATATCTGTCCTATGGTAACAGAACTTCCAGTGAAAACAGATACCGTGCTAGTCAACAAGGATATTCATTTTGAACAGATTGCTCAGGTTCTCAACATCAATATTGAGCATCTCCGCAATCTCAACCCACAATATCGTCGCGACATCGTCAACGGACTCAACAAGCCAATGGCACTGAGATTGCCATCTACACTGATAGGTGCATTCATTGACCAGGAAGATTCTATCTGTGCATACAAGGCTGATGAACTGTTCCTGAAGCGTACATTTGTAGATGTTAACGATGCAGAACCAACAGTTAGCCGCTCACGCAGCAGCTATAGCCGCCGCAGTAGCAACAGTTCTTCCCGCTCTTCACGCAGCGGACGCAGCAGCAAGAAGGGAAAGAACAAGAAAAAGACAAGAACAAAGAGTGTTACCATCAGAAATGGAGACACACTTTCAGAAATAGCAGCACGCAATGGAACAACCGTGAAAAAGTTGCGCAAGCTTAACAAGATTAGCGGCAATCATATTCGTGCCGGAAAGAAACTCAAAGTCAAATAATAATTATAGGGAGGGTACATTATGGATGACCAGAACTTGAAAGACCTAGAAAGAGAACAAGCGGATAATGAATTGATAGGCAATGCCTTTCAACATCTGCTCAACACCTACCTCAGTTCAAGACATAGAAAGAAGGTAGATATTGTAACCAAGGCGTTCAATTTCGCCCGCCAGGCGCACAAAGGGGTGCGCCGATTGTCGGGCGAGCCATATATCATGCACCCTATCGCAGTGGCACAGATCGCTTGCGAAGAAATGGGATTGGGCTCTACAAGTATCTGTGCTGCCCTGCTGCATGACGTAGTAGAAGACACAGACTATACGGTAGAAGACATCGCAAATATCTTTGGTACAAAAATAGCCCAAATCGTTGATGGACTCACCAAGATCAGCGGTGGCATCTTTGGCGACAAGGCTTCTGCACAGGCAGAAAACTTCAAGAAACTGCTGCTTACCATGAGCGATGACATCCGCGTTATCCTCATCAAGATTTGCGACCGTCTGCACAATATGCGCACCCTCCAGTCGCAGCCAGCCAACAAGCAGTACAAGATTGCGGGCGAGACCTTATATATATATGCACCGCTCGCCAACCGTTTGGGACTGAACAAGATTAAAACCGAACTGGAAGATCTCAGCTTCAGATACGATCATCCACAGGAATATGCCAATATCGAGCATAAGCTGGCAGATACCGAATCACAGAGAGATATTCTCTTCGATAATTTTACCCGCCCAATCCGTGAAGAACTTGACAAGCTGGGAGTAGAATACAAGATCAAGGCACGTGTGAAGAGCCCGTATTCCATCTGGAACAAGATGCAGAACAAGCACGTATCCTTTGATGAAATCTATGACATACTGGCGGTTCGCATCATTGTGACTCCAAAGAGCAGAGCCAACGAGGTAAACGAATGCTTCAATGTTTACGTTGCCATCAGCAAGATATACAAGAGTCATCCAGACCGTCTTCGTGACTGGCTCAACCATCCAAAGGCAAACGGCTACCAGGCTCTCCACGTTACCCTGATGAGTAAACTGGGTAGATGGATAGAGGTACAGATCAGAAGCGACCGTATGGACGAGATAGCAGAGAAAGGCTTTGCTGCTCACTGGAAATACAAGGAAGGTGGTGAATATACTGAGGATGAGAACGAATTGAACGACTGGCTGAGCACCATCAAGGAGATTCTGGACGATCCACAACCAGACGCCATGGACTTCCTCGATGCCATCAAGCTGAATCTCTACGCTTCTGAAATCTTCGTATTTACCCCTAAGGGAGAAATCAAGACGATGCCGGCAGGCTGTACGGCACTCGACTTTGCCTTCCAGATACATACCTTCCTGGGAAGCCACTGTATCGGAGCTAAGGTTAACCATAAGCTGGTACCATTGAGCCACAAGCTACAGAGTGGCGACCAGGTGGAAATCCTCACTTCCAAGAGCCAGCATGTACAGCAGGCATGGGTAAATTTCGTCAGCACAGCCAAGGCTAAGAGCAAGATCCAAGCTATCCTACGCCGCGATTCCAGAGAAATCCAGAAAAAGGGAGAAGGCATTCTCCTGGACTGGCTGAGCAAGAACGGCATGGAAATGACCACATCAGTCATCGACCGCCTCTGCGAATACCATAACATCCAGAAGCATGAAACCTTCTTCCAGTCACTTGGAGACCATTGCATCATCTTGGGATATAAGGATTTGGATGAGCTTTTAGGAAAGAACAAGAAACCAAAGCAGACCTCCAGCTGGCGCAACTATATTCCTTTCCTGGGCAAGAGCAAAGACAAGGAACAGACAGAAGGAACAATCAAGCCACAAGAGCTGTTTATCGTGGGCAAGGATTTCAACAAGAAGAAACCGCTCATCATCACAGAAGAGAACATCAATCAGTTTATCTTCACAGACTGTTGCCATGCCATCCCAGGTGATGACATCATGGGATACATCGACAACAAGAACCGTATCGAGATACACAAACGCTCATGCTCTGTGGCAGCTAAGCTGAAGTCCAGCTACGGCAATCGCATCGTTGATGCCAAATGGGATATGCACAAGAAGATGCTCTTCGATGCAACCATTGAAATCAAGGGTATCGACCGCAAGGGTATGCTGCTTGACGTGAGCAAGGTTATAAGCGACCAGCTCGGTATCAACATCCATAAGATAACGATCAGTAGTGACAACGGCATTTTTGATGGTACTATCGAGCTCCGCATCCACGACCGTGAGGAGGTAAAGATCATCATGGACCAGCTCAAGAAGATTGAGGACTTGCAGGAAGTACAGAGAATTCTATAAGATGTACTGAGAGTTCTACAAGATGTTCGAAGAATTCTATAAGATGAAGAAACTAGAAGTTAGGAGTTGGAAGTTTTTTCACTTCCAGCTTCTAACTTCCATCATATTTAATCATAAACAACAAGCTTAAAAACAATGAAAAAATTATTCTTATCATTTTTGATGATGTTGACCATGTTGCCTTTGGCAGCAGCCAACAAGTATGACAACCCCGACACGATTGTAGTATCCCGCGATGGTACCGGCGAATTCCGCACCATCGACGAAGCCATCGAAGTATGTCGCGCCTTCATGGACTACACCAAGGTAATCTATGTAAAGAAAGGCGTATACAAGGAAAAACTCATCATCCCTTCATGGCTCACCAACATCACTATCTGCGGTGAAGACCGTGACAATACCATCATCACATGGGATGATCATGCCAACATCAAGATGCCGGTAGGTGGACTCGATTCAGAAGCAGCTGTCAAGGGCAAGCCAATGGGAACCTTCCGCACCTATACACTCAAGGTACAAGGCAGTTACATCACCCTGAAAGACATCACCATCGAGAACAATGCCGCCAAACTGGGACAGGCAGTTTCCCTGCATCTGGAAGGCGATCATATCCTGGTACAGAACTGCCGATTGCTGGGCAATCAGGACACTGTCTATACAGGCATAGCCAACAACCGTTCAGCCTTCTACGATTGCTATATCGAGGGAACCACCGATTTCATCTTTGGTCCAGGAAGAACATGGTTTGAGAATTGTGAGATTCATAGCAAGGCTAACAGCTACATCACAGCAGCATCCAGTCCTGCCGGTCAGGAATATGGCTATGTATTCAATAAGTGCAAGCTCACCGCTGAGCCAGGTGTTGACAAGGTTTACCTGGGCAGACCATGGCGTCCTTATGCCGCTACCCTCTTCATGAATTGCGAAATGGGTAGTCACATCCGTCCTGAAGGATGGCACAACTGGGGAAAGCAGAGCAACGAGCAGACAGCCCGCTACAGCGAATACAACAACCATGGTGCAGGTGCTGCAACCAAGCGCAGAGTAGCCTGGAGCCATCAGCTCACCAAGAAAGAAGCAGCTAAAGTTACCATCAAGAATGTCTTCGGTGAAGAAGCGTGGTAACCCTAGCTAATCATAAAGTTCAAAGCTCCAAGTTCAAAGTAACTACACCAGCCCATCGAGCTGCTTTTTGAGTTCCTTGAGCTGATCTCTCACAGATATAAGGGTGTCGAGAACGTCAGAAGACTTCTCGGCACCCGCTCTGTTTTGACTCAGATACTTACGTGCCGCAGCAATCTTCAATCCCTTCACCTTAATGAGGTTATAGATCAGCTTTACCTGTTCTATATCCTTCTCGGTATATTGACGAACCTTGTTTCCGGAAACCTTTGGTTTCAGGAAAGGAAACTCCTTCTCCCAATATCTCAGGGAAGACTCATTAACACCTATTTCTTCTGCCACTTCCTTGATAGAATAGTATAATTTTGCTTGTTTATCTGAATTTATAGCCATTTTTTCCGTCTTTAATTTCAAAAATAATTAATTTAGTTGCAAAATTAAACAATTCTTCTTATCTTTGCAAAGAATTTCGAAAAAAAATAAAGATAAAGACAAAAATAATATGATGACAGCTAATGAAGTGCGCGAATCCTTCAAGAAATTCTTCGAAGGTAAGGGCCACAAAATTGTTCCATCA
>CAKPWR010000022.1 GCA_934196725.1 uncultured Prevotella sp. | reverse complement strand
CCCTCTGCTTGTAAGGCAGATGCTCTAAACCAGCTGAGCTAAGCGCCCTTACTTTTCGTAAGCGGTTGCAAAGGTACTACAAATATTTGATTCCACCAAACTTTTTCCCGTTTTTTTTCATTTTTCTCAAAAAAACATGAAAAAAAGGCACTCTTCCAGGGGAAAAGTGCCTTTTTATATAGGGTTTTACTCTGCAATCTGTACAGTAGCACGACGGTTATAAGAGTTTGGCTTCAACTCCTTCACACCACCGTTTGATTTCACGATGATATTATCCCTGGCAACACCCATCTTGACGAGCAAACCAGCTACTCGCTCGGCACGGGCCTGAGAAAGTTTCTCATTATAGGCAGCAGAACCGGTAGCACTGTCGGCATAACCATTCACAACCAACTTCAGATTATTCTCCTTGGCATACTCAACAAGAGACTGCACATTGACCAGATCCTTCTTGGAAGCAATCTTTGACTTACCCAAATTGAAGAAAACAGATACAGGAGTGCCTACATACTGCTTCACCACCTTGGTTTCTGCAGGCTTCTGGTTCTCCAACTGGTTTCTCAAACGCTCGTTTTCGGCATTGGTATCTTCCAATGTGGCATTGAGCGCATCAAGTTCTGACTGATGAAGGGCAGTGATGGCATCGATATCCGGTGTCTTATCCCATGTTGCTCTACCCAACTTGAAGGTAACACCAACCTCAGCATAGAAATTATTGCAACGGCGGGTAAAGGTATTACGGTTATTGCCTGCGCAACCATCGATATCAGCATCGAATGTATTCACACCTACCTCAGCAAAGAGGTTAGTCTTCTTTCCAATCTTCCATGAAGACTGGATACCGGCACTATAATCCAAAGCATAAGCATTATGAGTCATGGAACGTCCGATACCGGCACCCGCAAACGGAATGAGGTTCCATACACGGTTCTCATTATAGCCATAAAGCAGATTGCTGAGATTGAACATCACCTGCTCATTGGCTACCCAGTACTTATTGCCGTTACCCTCATTGGTAGCATCATTGCCATCAGCATCAACATACTTACCCCAGATGCCCTGGATCTTGGTACGGAAACCAATGCCAGGAGTATACCACTTGCCAAATGCCAGAGAAACTCCAGGATTAGAACGGAACTTCTTGAAAGGACTCTTGGAATATCCTGCGCCCTTTTCCTGTGCAGAATACCAGGAATTCCAATCTGCACCTACTTCATAAAACCAGTTACTCCAAAAAGAATTGGTAGCAACACTGTATTTCTCCTGAGTAGTTGCGTCCTGAGCAAAAGAGCCCAAAGACAGACTAGCCAATGCTAGCATTGAGAAAAATTTCTTCATAACTTTCTATTTTAATTATAAATAATTTCAGGAGTTAAAGGAGTTATCGCTCCCTACGGTCGCTGAGGAGTTCAGACAATAGTCTTTTTGGCGTAGTTTTAAGCTGCAAGACATACGTCTTAACTCCTTAACTTCCTTAACTCCTTTTACTTCCTGATTTGCGATAGTTCAGTCAATTACCCCAAGAGATGTTCTATCTCATCCTGCTGAAGGATGCACAGCACCGACTTGCCATCGGGGGTGTAGTTGACATTCTCACAGGCAAACAGACCATTCACCAGGTTTTCCATTTCGATATTGCTCAACACCTGACCGTATGGGATGGCAGCCTGACGGGACAGGGACAATGCCAAAGTCTGGTTGATTTCATCCATCGCTCCTACTCCTTTCTCGATGGCACTCGTCACCATGTCCTGTACCAATCTGACGGGATTCAATCCTTCCAAGCCGGCAGGCACACAGTTCACGGCGTAACTGCCACCGCCCAAGTCTTCCAGTTCAAATCCCATCCCCTCCATCTCCGGCAATATCTTTTCAAAGATGACCTTTTCGGAAACCGGGAACTGCACTACCTCCGGGAAGAGAACCTTCTGGGAATGGAAGGTGCGGTCCTTGAGCTGCTGCAGATAGCGTTCGTACAGGATGCGGACATGCGCACGATGCTGATCGATGATCATCAGTCCCGACTTGACGGCTGTCATGATATACTTGCCCTTATACTGATAATGAGCCGGCGATTTCTCGGCTAGGATATTGGAAGAAGTACATTCCTCCAACGGCTCATCAAAGAGTTCCATCGTATGTTCCTCTACTTCCGATTCGTCTTTCAATCCTTCATAGAGCTGTTCCCAGTTCTCATCTACCTGTGGCTTGATCTTGGAAGGGATTGTTCCATAAGAAGAAGCCGATGATACTGCCGACGAAGAGATGGCAGAAGTAAAGCTTTCACCAGCTGACGATGATGAATGACCGGAAGAAGAGTTAGCCTTGAAAGGATTGTAACCTGGATTCAGGCTGATCTTCGGAGCAGCAGCCGTAGGCGCCTTTTCCGGATTGTATACCGGAATATCCGGTTTGTCTTCCGTATCAAAATCGATGGTAGGAACTTCATTGAACATTCCTATCGACTCCTTGACAGAGGCAAGGATGATCTGCCAGATGGCCTGTTCGTTCTCAAACTTGATTTCGGTCTTCGTAGGATGGATGTTGACATCAATATCCTTCGGGTCTACTTCGAAGTAGAGGAAGTAAGGCACCTGCTCTCCCTGCGGAATCAGACGGTCGAAGGCAGACATCACCGCCTTGTTGAAATAAGGATGCTTCATGTATCTGCCATTGACGAAGAAGAACTGGTGAGTTCCCTTCTTGCGGGCAGCCTCCGGCTTGCCGACGAAACCGGAAATCTTACACATGGTGGTTTCTACATTCACCGGCAACAACTCATGATTGAAGCGCTTGCCGAAAACATCCAGGATGCGCTGACGAAGATTGGCAGCACGGAGATTGAAAACCTCAGTCTCATTGCTGCGCAAAGAGAAGTTGATCTGCGGATTCACCAAGGCGATACGCTCGAAAGCAGTAAGGATATTATTCAGCTCGGTAGAATTCGACTTCAGGAACTTCCTTCGTGCGGGTACATTATAGAATATATTATTGATGGCGAAGATACTTCCCACCGGACAGGAGCAAGGTTCCTGCTTCTCGAAGCGGGAACCAGAAATCCGGATCAGGGTTCCTATTTCATCAGAAGCCTGACGGGACTTGAGTTCTACCTGTGCTACGGCAGCAATGGAAGCCAACGCCTCACCACGGAAGCCCATCGTATGAAGATTGAACAAATCATCAGCCTTGCGAATCTTGGAAGTGGAATGGCGCTCGAAAGCCAAGCGGGCATCCGTCTCCGACATTCCCTTACCATCATCTATCACCTGAATACTGGTACGACCAGCATCCACCACAACGACATGGATATTCATCGCTCCGGCATCAACGGCATTCTCTACCAATTCCTTGATTACGGAGGCTGGGCGCTGTATCACCTCACCTGCCGCTATCTGATTGGCTACCGAATCGGGTAAAAGTTGAATTACATCACTCATGACTATACCTTAATATATATATACTCTTTAAATATATTCCTTTTTATTTCTCTTTAGGTTTTTCTTTATCGCCACCAGCCTTTTCCTTAGGCTGCTCTGCTACTGCATCCGCCTTCTTCAAGGTCTGAAGCGGAGCCTCATGGCGTTTCACTACCTTAAGCTCAGCATCCTTGCCCTTGCCTTTCCAAACAAAGATATCATTCTTGTCCTTTGGACGGATATCCTCAAACCAGGCAAAATTCGGCAACTTATACTGCGCTGGCGGTATCTGGGTGATAGGATACATGGTGCTGGTAAACTTATTGGTCCATATCTTGTCCAACTTACGCTGAGCACCCATATACATCCTCATGGTATCCGTCTCCAGATAGTTCAAGCCCACCAGAGAACTGTCCCTGTCATTGGTCATGTAATAAATGGTCTGCACATTGGCTATAGCCTCAGACATCTTGATTTCTCCCGCATCGAAGTAAGACTTCATCTCCTTGGAAGTAATCTGATTGTAATGGACGGAATCCGGCATCTGTTCGATAGAAAGTGCCTGCCCGATGACATGCGCCATGCGGATGGTAGAATCGTTCATGTATACTCTGATTTCCTCACCCAGCAACTGGCGGTTGCCATTCCAGGTAATAGGATCCTTATACATCGTCATGCAGGAATCCTTGGAATTGAAGACCAGGGAATCGCATACAGCCTGAATATCCGCACGGTAAGCTCTTACCTTAGGATAGGCATGCACCTTGCGGTATACGGAATCGGTATTGATATGGAAGGTGTAGATGCGCATGGTATCTGAATGCATCCACAACGTATCCTTCTGAGAGAAATCCATGGCTACAGGATTGCGGGTTGCGAATCCGGTACCGGTCTTCTCATTATATCGCAGATAATTGCAGGTCAGAGAATTCTTGTTCTTCTTATCTACGAAAACGACATTGCCATATCCGGTACTCTCGCCATCCTTCTTGTAATAGAGGCTGTCACCGGTGATACTCTTCTCCTTGTCAACGATGGTTGAACGGCCAAAGAGCCTTGCCTTATCCGACTTGGTATCATAATATCCATCCTCGGTATTGACAATACCGCCACTTCCGGAAACAATCTTGGAAGGACCCACCATGTGGGCTGTAGACGTTGGCACATCATAATACAAGGTATCGGTGGTAACCACATCCTTGCCGCTGCGCAACTTGACATTGTAGACAAACTTTGCCTCACGGGTCTCGGTATGATACTCACCCCAGTCGGAAACAAGACGGTCCTTACCATCGATGAGCGTACCACCATCAAAGAAGTTTGCCATGTTATACAATCGGTCGAAATCCAGACTGTCGGTACGCAAAGTCTGACGACGGTGGTGCAACACCACATTCTTTCGGGCATGCATCATCTGCATCTGTCCATCATAATCGGCTCTGTCACAAGTAAGCGACAAGGTATCGCCTTGTCGGTAATGCACATGTCCGAAAGCCTTGACGGAATTAGAAGCCTGATAGAAATAAGCACTATCACAGGTAAGGTGACCACCCTGATGGGCAAAGGACACCTTGCCCTTCACAATCTGAGCATCAGGATTGTTACCATACATGTCATAACGGAGTTCATCAGCATGCAACAAATAGACGCGGTCTCCGTCAGGACGCTTCTTGCTACGCTTTTTAGGGGCTTGCATGGCCTGTACCAAACAAAACCCAAATAGGCATAGAATCAATATAATAGAGATTCTATGCCCGTTCTTTATATTATCAGAATGCTTGTTTATCATTTAATCCAACCTTGATATTCAAACTTACAATCCTTGTATCGATCGTTCATTCTAACGTATGTCTTCTTGATCTTATCCACTACCCAGTCGTGAATGGTCTTCTGGCGTTCCTTAGCCAGCACCACATCCTGCATCACCTGGAAATCTTCGGTAATGGTAGCACGGTGACCCTCTACTCTACTAACCAGCTTCACCAGGGCACAGGTAGTCTTACCTTTTGTATTGACCATGGTAAACGGTGCAGAAATCTGTCCCACCTTCATGGTATCTACCATACGTGCCACCTCGGTAGGCAGGTCTTTCATCTTGAACTTAGAGGTACGGACATCACCATCGACAACGTTCACCATCATACCCTTGTTGTTGCGGGTATCCTTATCGTCAGAAAGTGCACCGACAGCAGCCTCGAAGGTAAACTTATCGGCACGGATATCATCGGCAATGGAATCCAGACGGCCGATAGACTTATCGATAGCTTCCTGAGAAACCTGTGGCTTCAACAGGATGTGACGGCACTTCAGCTTATCACCACGCTTGTCAATCAGCTGGATGATATGGAAACCGAACTCAGACTCCACAATCTTGGAAATCTTCTTTGGATCGGTCAGGTTGAAAGCTACATTTGCAAAGGCAGGATCCAACATACCTCTTCCTACATAGTCCATCTCACCACCCATACGGGCAGAACCCGGATCTTCAGAATACATACGTGCCAAAGTAGCGAAAGTAGTCTCTCCCTTGTTGACACGATCAGTAAATTCACGCAGCTGGTTCTTGACACGGTTGATTTCCTCCATCGGAATACGAGGCTGCATGGTCAGGATTTCAACTTCCACCTCTGTAGGCACAAAAGGAATACTGTCGGCTGGCAAGTTGTTGAAAAACTTACGTACCTGAGCAGGAGAAACCTTGATATTCTTGACCAGTTCCTGCTTCATCTTCTGGATGAGCTGCTGATTCTTGAAGTCATCATGCATCTGCTCACGCATCTGGGTGATGGTCTGCTTGCGGTATTCCTCCAGTTTCTCTCTAGAACCAATCATGGAAACCCACGCATTGATCTGCGCATCAATACCCTGCATCACTTCTGATTCAGAAACCTCTATACTATCAATGGCAGCCTGATGAAGAAAGAGTTTCTGAACGGCAATCTGCTCTGGAATAGAACAGTCTGGATCACCGGCATAACGGATACCTTCAGCCTCAGCCTGCAAACGGGTAACCTCAACATCAGACTTCAAAATAGCCTCATCTCCCACAACCCAGATAACCTCATCTACGACGCTACCCTCATTGACAGGCTGTGAGACAGCAGCAGTCTTCTCTGCTACCGAGTCAGAATCGGCAGTCTTTGCCAAAGCACTCTTGCCACTTCTCGTAGCATTGGCACTGATTCCAACAATCATCAAGAGAGCCACAAGAGCCCAACTTGTCTTATATCCCAATTTCATCTATGCTTCAATATATATTAATGTTTATTCACCGTAGCCAAAACTTCCTGATTGACTACAACCTTATATTTCTTCTTCAATTCAGCAACCCATTCTTTCTCGAGCATATCCTGATAGTCGGCTACAACCAGCGCTTTCACATCAGCATACTCCTGTGGTCCCTTTTTCAAGACCTTTCCATAAGTTGCATCAATCGGATAATCCTTGACAGGTTCCACCTTCACGTCTTTCTTGAACACCTTATTGTCCACCAAAGCGTTGTCTCCCTGCTTGAAGATACCCTTTTCTACACGAATGCGAGTAACGGAATCGGCATTGAAGGTACTTCTAAGCACCTCAGCCCATTCATTGAAAGGCTTTCCTTTCACAGCCTTCTTCACAGCCTTCACATCCGCCTGATCCTTTACATGGTAAGCAATGCCCTTGAATCGAGGCTGATCCCATGCATAGTTCTTCTTGTGCTTGGCGAAATAAGCAGCCAGGGCTTTCTCGTCCTTGGCAGCCTTCTCCCAAACCAGACGGTTGCTGATTTCATACAGCAACAATCCATCATGATATTCCTGAACCAGATACTTCAACTGGTCATCTGTTGCGGTCATTTTCGCAGTCATATCATCGAGCACAGCTTCCTTATCACTAAACTGTGCTGACGCCTTACTGATGGAATCCAACTTCACATCAATAATATGCTCTCTGATGCCACGGGCATCAATAAAGCGGCAAATATCTGTCTTCAACGAGTCGTATGGGAAGAAATCCTGCTTACCCATCAACTTGATGATATGATATCCAAATTCAGACAATACAGGCTTAGACATCTCTCCCACCTTCATAGAGAAGCAGGCATCTTCAAAAGCCTTCACAGTCTGTCCCTTGGTTATCCATGAAATATCTCCACCTCTTACGGCAGAGCCTTTATCATCGGAATACTTCTTTGCCAATTCAGCAAAGTTACCCCCTTTTCTCAATACCTGATACAAAGAGTCGGCTCTATTCTTTGCCTTATCCTGTTCTGCAGCAGAAGCCTTCTGTCCCAGTCTTATCAGGATATGGGCAGGTTTTACCATTCCGCCGGCAGCAACCACTCTCTGCTTCGTATCATTATAAATTTTACGCGCTTCCGCCTCCACATCCTTATCAGAAATAACGAAAGGACGAATCTGCTGGTCACGATACTGCAGGAACTCAGCCTTGAAAGAAGACAAAGTATCCAGATGAGCATCCAGGGCAGCCTGCACCTTTAACTTGTAATTGACGAACAGGTCGACATAGTCATTGACAGATTTCTTGTCAATGACACCTTCCGAATTGTTCTTATTATAAGAATACTCAAATTCTGAGCGGCTCACGGGCTGACCATTGATGGTCATAACTGTAGGATCGTTTTGAGCAAAAGCTATGCTCCCCTGAAGGAGCATAGCTAGAGAAAGCGCATAAAATTTCATATTAATATTTAATATCTTACTTTTAAATTACTGAGGACGGCTATAGTTTGGAGCCTCACTGGTGATAGTAATATCATGTGGGTGGCTCTCCAACACACCAGCATTGGTAATGCGGGTGAACTTAGCATCGTGCAACTTCTCGATACTAGCTGCACCACAATATCCCATACCAGAACGCAAGCCACCCATCAACTGATAGATAACCTCCTGAACGGTTCCCTTGTAAGGAACACGGCCAGCAATACCCTCTGGTACCAACTTCTTGGCATCCTTGGTATCGCCCTGGAAGTAACGGTCCTTAGAACCATTCTTCTGCTCCATTGCCTCCAAAGAGCCCATACCACGATAACTCTTGAACTTACGACCGTTGAAGATGATGGTATCACCAGGACTTTCCTCGGTACCAGCTACCAATGAACCGATCATTACGCAGCTACCACCGGCAGCCAAAGCCTTCACGACATCACCAGAATAGCGGAGACCACCATCAGCAATCAAAGGCACACCTGTACCCTGCAATGCAGAATATACATCATAAACGGCACTCAACTGAGGAACACCCACACCGGCAACGACACGAGTAGTACAGATAGAACCAGGACCGATACCTACCTTGACACCATCAGCGCCATTCTCAACCAGATACTTGGCTGCAGCACCAGTAGCCACGTTACCAACTACTACGTCAACATTAGGGAAAGCAGCCTTTACCTCATGAAGCTTTTCTACCACACCCTTAGAATGACCATGAGCAGTATCAATGACGATAGCATCAGCACCAGCCTCAACCAAAGCCTTTGCACGATCCAAAGTATCGGCAGTAACACCTACACCGGCAGCCACACGGAGACGACCCTTGGCATCCTTACATGCCATTGGTTTGTCCTTAGCCTTGGTGATGTCCTTGTAAGTAATCAAACCTACGAGGTGATTCTCGTTGTCCACAACAGGAAGCTTCTCGATCTTGTTCTCCTGCAGGATAGCAGCAGCTGCAATCAAGTCGGTCTGGATATGAGTAGTAACCAGATTCTCGCTGGTCATTACCTCATCAATCTTCTTGTCCATGTGACGCTCGAAACGAAGGTCACGGTTGGTCACGATACCCACGAGATGATTTTCATCATCTACCACTGGAATACCACCGATATGATAATCGTGCATCATATCAAGAGCATCCTTCACTGTACTGCCACGACGGATGGTGACAGGGTCATAAATCATACCATTCTCAGCACGCTTCACAATAGCAACCTGACGAGCTTGCTCCTCAATGGTCATGTTCTTGTGAATAACACCAATACCTCCTTCACGAGCGATGGCAATCGCCATAGAAGCCTCGGTAACGGTATCCATCGCTGCGGTAACGAATGGAATGTTCAACTCGATATTACGAGAGAACTTGGTTTTCAACTCTACCTCTTTAGGCAGTACCTCTGAATAAGCAGGGATAAGAAGGACGTCGTCGTAAGTGAGACCGTCCATTACAATTTTATCTGCAACAAATGATGACATATTGTAACCTTTAAAAATTTATTGCGTGCAAATTTAGCAATAATTTCTCAGATAGACATCGCTTTTTACGAAAATCTTACCTTATTAATGCTATTTAACGTGTTTAGTTGGCTTGTTCGGACAAAAACTTGATTCTGACGAGTCGAATTTCGTCTTCTGTGTAGTCTTCACCCAACTCGTCCTGAGCTGTGTCCAAGTCGTCGGTTTCGCTCTCCATGAAGTAGTCGTAAATGTCGTCTACATGATCGTCATCTATCACTTCTTCTATGAAATAATCGATATTCAACTTGGTTCCGCTATACACAATTGCCTCTATCTCGTCCAAGAGTACAGAGAAGTCCAAGCCCTTTGCCTCGGCCAGATCATCAAGGGCTATCTGTCGGTCGATAGACTGGATGATGAACACCTTGAGCATGGATTTCTTGGCTACGGTTCTCACACGCAACTCCTCTGCCCGTTCGATATCGTTTTCCTCACAATACTTCTTGATCAGACTATAAAACTCCTTACCGTATCTCTTAGCCTTGCCGGCACCCACACCCTGGATATTCTGCAATTCCTGAATATCCACAGGATACATGGTGGCCATCTGCTCCAGGGAAATATCCTGGAAGATGACGTATGGAGGCAGATGATGCTTCTTGGCTACGGTCTTGCGCAAATCCTTCAGCATGCTGTACAATGCAGGATCGAGCGCACCGGTTACGGCATCATGTGGCTTCTCTACATAATCATCCTTGAACTCCTTATCGGCAACGATCATGAAAGACTGCGGATTGTTGATGAAGCGCTTGCCGGCTGCCGTCAGTTTCAGAAGTCCGTAATTCTCTACATCCTTCCTGAGGAAACCAGCAATCAGTGCCTGACGGATGACAGGATTCCACAACTTGGCATCCATATCCTCGCCGGAACCGAATTCCTCCAGTTCATCATGCTTATGAGATACGATATCATCCGTACCTCTGCCTTTCACGAAATCAATAATATATTCCTGACGGAAATTCTCCTTCACTGCCTTGACAGCCTTCAGGATAACCACCAGATTATCCATTGCCTCCACCTTTTCAGTAGGATGCAGACAGTTATCGCAGTTATGGCAATTTTCCTCACCGTATTCCTCACCAAAATAATGGAGCAACATCTTGCGGCGACAAACGGATGATTCGGCATAGGCAGCAGTTTCCTGCAACAGCTGTCTGCCGATATCCTGTTCTGCCACCGGCTTATTCTCCATAAACTTCTCCAGTTTTCTCAAGTCCTTTCTGCAATAGAAAGCAATGCAGATACCTTCACCGCCATCACGACCGGCACGACCTGTCTCCTGATAATAGCCTTCCAGACTCTTTGGGATATCATAGTGTATCACAAAACGCACATCCGGCTTGTCAATACCCATACCGAAGGCAATGGTGGCAACGATGACATCTATCTTCTCCATCAGGAAATCATCCTGAGTCTGAGAACGGGTAGCAGAGTCAAGACCGGCATGATAAGGTGCCGCCTTGATGTCATTGGCCTTCAAGATCTCAGCCAACTCTTCCACCTTCTTGCGGGAAAGACAATAGATGATGCCGCTCTTACCCGGATGCTGACGGATAAACTTGATGATCTGGCGGTCTACATCATTCGTCTTTGGACGTACTTCATAATACAGATTAGGTCTGTTGAACGAGCTTTTGTATTCCAAGGCATCCAGGATGCCCAGATTTTTCTTGATATCCGTGCGCACCTTGTCGGTAGCCGTAGCAGTAAGGGCTATGACCGGAGCCTGGCCAATCTCGTTAACAATAGGACGGATACGACGATACTCAGGACGGAAATCATGTCCCCACTCTGAAATACAATGAGCCTCATCTACAGCATAGAAAGAGATCTTGACACTCTTCAGGAATTCCACATTGTCTTCCTTCGTCAAGGATTCAGGAGCTACATATAGCAACTTTGTCTTTCCCGACAAGATATCGTTCTTTACTTTCTCTATCGCAGACTTGTTCAAGGAAGAATTAAGATAATGTGCCACACCATCACTCTCGCTCAAGCCATTGATAACATCTACCTGGTTCTTCATGAGAGCGATCAATGGAGAGATAACGATAGCTGTGCCTTCCATGATCAGGGAAGGCAATTGATAACACAAGCTCTTGCCACCTCCAGTAGGCATCAACACAAAAATGTCATGGCCCTCCATCAGATTCCTGATGATTGCCTCTTGATCACCTTTAAACGAATCGAAACCGAAATAGTGTTTCAACTGTCCTGTTAGACTAACCTGTTCTGTCATATCCACCTAATATTATTTTCTCATTTTATGTCTTATGGTAATTAGAAATCAGCTGGGGGAAATACGCCCCCAGACTAATTTATGCAGATTCCAACTGTCCGAGATGGGCCTTTTCCAACTGCGCCTTGGCATAATCCAAGGTTACATCAAAAGTCTCCACCTTCTTGGAAGGAACCTCAAACATGGCATCCATCATCACTGCCTCCACGATGGAGCGCAATCCTCTGGCGCCTAATTTATACTCTACAGCCTTGTCTACCATGTAATCCAAGGTTTCCTCTGAGAAAGACAACTTAATGCCATCCATCTCAAAGAGCTTCATATACTGCTTTACGATAGAATTCTTTGGCTCAACCAAAATCTTGCGCAAAGCATCTCTATCCAACGGATTGAGATAGGTAAGTACTGGCAAACGACCGATAATCTCTGGTATCAGACCAAATGACTTCAAGTCCTGAGGCAAGATATACTTCATCAAGTCTGCCTTGTCAATCTTTGCCACATTCTGTACCGAATTATATCCTACCACATGGGTGTTGAGGCGCTGGGCAATCTTACGTTCAATACCATCGAAGGCACCACCGCAGATAAACAGGATATTCTTGGTATCCACGTGAATATAATCCTGATCAGGATGCTTTCTTCCGCCCTTAGGTGGTACATTCACCATCGTACCCTCCAGGAGCTTGAGAAGTCCCTGCTGCACACCCTCACCACTTACATCACGGGTAATGGAAGGATTATCACTCTTACGGGCAATCTTATCAATCTCATCAATGAAGACAATACCTCTCTGGGCAGCCTCCACATTATAGTCAGATACCTGCAGCAATCGGGACAGGATACTTTCTACATCCTCACCTACATAACCAGCCTCTGTAAACACAGTAGCATCAACGATAGTAAAAGGAACATCCAGGAGCTTGGCAATGGTACGAGCCAAGAGGGTCTTACCGGTACCCGTACTTCCCACCATAATAATATTACTCTTTTCTATCTCAACGCCATCATCGCTGACAGGCTGCTGCAATCTCTTATAATGATTGTATACAGCCACAGCCATACTGCGCTTAGCCTGATCCTGACCAATGATGTATTCATCCAGATATTCCTTGATGTCCATTGGCTTAGGAACCTCTTTCAATGCGAATTTCGCATCAGATTCCTTCTGATGCAAGACTCCAGTAGACTCTACGATATCATAAGCCTGCTGAGCACAGCTTTCACAGATGTAACCATCTACACCCGTAATCAGCAATTTTACTTCATTTTCGCTTCTTCCGCAGAAGCTACATACTTTCTTTTTTGGCATATTATTCTATTACTTACGTATCAACACGTTATCAATCATACCATACTCCTTGGCCTCCTCGGCAGTCATCCAGTAGTTACGGTCGCTGTCTGCATAAACCTTGTCGTATGGAGTATGTGAGTGCTCAGAGATGATGGTATAAAGTTCCTTCTTCATCTTCAGGATTTCGCGAGCCTCGATTTCGATATCAGATGCCTGACCCTGAACACCTCCCAATGGCTGGTGAATCATCACACGGCTGTGAGGCAAGGCAGAGCGCTTGCCCTCCTGACCGGAAACCAGCAATACGGCAGCCATGGATGCAGCCATACCTGTACAGATGGTAGCCACATCACTGGTGATAAACTGCATGGTATCATAGATTCCCAAACCTGCGGTAACACTACCTCCAGGACTGTTGAGATAGATAGAGATATCCTGACTGCTATCTACAGAGTCCAGATAAAGCAACTGTGCCTGAAGAGTATTGGCTGTATAATCATCAATCTCTGTACCCAGGAAGATGATGCGGTCCATCATCAAACGTGAGAATACATCCATCTGGGTAACATTCAGCTGACGCTCCTCCAGAATGTAAGGATTCAAATACTTAGCCTGCGCGTTCATAACGTCGTCAAGCACCATACCATTCATACCAAGATGCTTGGTAGCATATTTTCTAAAATCGTTCATATCTTATTATTTTTTTCTTCAAAATTAGGAACAAAAAACGAGGTTATCGACCTCATTATCTCATTCGGTGGAACAAAGATAATAAAAAAAGTCGATAACCTCGTAATTATTTGAAGTTTTTTTTCAAAAAAATGTTATTCCTGCATCATCTTGTTGAAATCCTCTACAGAAATCTCCTTTTCGTTGAGTTTTACAGCGCTCTTGAGAGCTACTGCCAACTTACGGTCGATAGAGCGGTCTACCAATGCGTCAACAGACTCACCCTTCTTGAGAATCTCGTTTGCATAGTTCTCGATATACTCCTCAGGAATGTTGGTCATACCATACTGAGCGAACTGAGCACGGGCAGCTTCCTTAGCTGTCTCCTTGATGTCCTCATCGTTCACCTTGATCTCCTGAGCCTGGATGAGCTGCTCCTTGATGAGGTGCCATGTCAACTCCTTGATGCTCTGCTCGTAGTTCTTCTCTACGAACTCCTCACCCTTATCCTTGTTGTTAGCCAACATGATGCGCTTCAAGAGTGCATCTGGGTATGTCAACTCACCAACCTTCTTCTCGCAGTGCTCACGAACGTCGAGGATGAACTTGTAGTCAGAGTCGTTAACCAACTGCTCCTGCAAGCCCTCAGCAATCTTAGCACGGAAAGCAGCCTCGTCCTTCACGTCAGTATCCTCACCGAATACCTGCTTGAAGAGCTCCTCGTTCACCTCGTGCTTCTTGAAGCGCTGGATCTCTGTGATCTGGAAACTGAACTCAGACTCCAGGTCAGCTACAGCCTCACGCTCAATCTTCAAGAGAGAAGAAACCTCAGCAGCATTCTCTGGGTAAGCCTTCTTAGGGTTGAATGTGATGATGTCACCGAGCTTAGCATCGTTGAAGAGGTTCTTCTGCTCCTCTACCTTGATGTAGCTAGGCATCAGGATAGCACCCTCTACTGTGATACCACCTTCCTTGGTGTTACCATTCTCGTCGAGCTCACGGATATCACCCTTCAAAAGGTCGTTCTCCTCATACTTCTCACCCTTCTCGTAGCTACCTGCACGCTGAGCGTACATCTCTACCTGCTGGTCGAGGATCTTGTCGTCAACCTTGATGTTATAGTAATCTACCTTGTCGCGACCATTGAGAGTTACCTTGAACTCAGGTGCAACAGCGATGTCAAACATAAATGTGAATGTTGTACCATTCTCCAAGTCAGCTGGCTCCTGCTTCTCTGATGGGAGAGGCTCACCGAGCATCTGGATCTTGTTTTCCTGTACATACTTGTAAATCTCCTGGCCTACGATTTTGTTGATGGCCTCCATCTTTACAGAAGGACCAAACTGGCGCTTAATCATACCCATAGGAGCCTGACCAGGACGGAAACCTGGAACGTTAGCTTTCTTACGGTAATCTTTCAAGGTCTTCTCAACCTCGTTCTTGTAGTCATCTTCCTCTACAACGAGAGTCAAAAGACCATTAATCTTGTCAGGATTTTCAAATGAAACTTTCATCTTGATTTCTTATTTTTATTATTATTAATTATTTTCTTGTTCAATTGGTTTAGGCATTCCAATCTGCTGTTGGGTTTAGCTTTCCACACAATCGGCTTGCAAAATTACGCATTTTTAATGGATATACCTAATATATAAGAGAAAAAATTTGTTTTTTTAACCTTATTCACCCTCTTCTTGGGCTTTTTTCTGCTCATCCAGCAATTGGAAGTCCTTCTTGCGGAGCACAAAGCTGGTCGTAAGATACTTCTCTTTCACCGTTTTGTTCTCTGCCAACTCCTCTGGAGTGCCCTGGAAAAGGATGCGACCTTCGAACAGCAGATAGGCACGGTCGGTAATCGTAAGCGTCTCATCCACATTGTGGTCGGTAATCAGAATTCCGATATTGCGATACTTCAATTTCCATACGATATGCTGGATCTCTTCTACCTGAATAGGGTCGACACCGGCAAACGGCTCATCAAGCATGATAAACTTAGGGTCGTTTGCCAGACAACGGGCTATCTCTACACGTCGGCGCTCACCTCCAGAAAGCTGGTCACCCAAGTTCTTGCGAACCTTCTGCAGGTCAAAATCCTTGATGAGGCTCTCCAGCTTTGCCTTCTGGTAATCGCGTGGCTTGCCTGTCATCTCCAGTACAGACATGATATTGTCTTCCACGCTCATCTTGCGGAAGACGCTGGCTTCCTGAGGCAGATAGCCGATACCGGCACGGGCTCTCTTATACACAGGATAACTGGTTATCTCCTGATCACCCAAATATACATGTCCCTCATTAGGTACCACCAGTCCGGTTGTCATATAGAAAGACGTGGTCTTGCCGGCACCATTCGGTCCCAGCAAACCCACAATTTCACCTTGCTTTACATTGATGGAAACTCCATTGGCAACAGTTCGCTTGCCATAACGTTTCACCAAGCCTTCGGTTCTCAGCACCAAACCTTCTTGGTTTGCAGGCTGATCTATATTCATATTTTCATCCATAATTAGCTAATTTGGCTGCAAAAATACTAAAAAACATGGAAATAACGGTTATAAATTCAAAAACTATTCACAATATTGCAGTTTTTTAGAGGATTTTGGTTAATTTTGCACCATAATTGAATAAGAAACGGCTCATTTCTTGAATATTTGAGCCATCATAAGCATAATTGATTAAGATGATAATAGAAAAATGGCTTACCACCTTCGGTAAATATCTGATATTGATGGGGCGCTCATTCTCTCGTCCTGAGCGTATGCGCATGTTCCTCAAACAGTATATCAAGGAAATGCAGCAGCTGGGTGTCGATTCCATCGGCATCGTTCTCCTCATCTCGTTCTTCATCGGTGCAGTAATCTGCATCCAGATGAAGCTCAACATCCAGAGTCCATGGATGCCTAGATGGGTATCGGGCTACACCACCCGTGAAATTATGCTGCTGGAGTTCTCTTCCAGCATCATGTGTCTGATTCTCGCCGGAAAGGTGGGGTCCAACATCGCATCCGAGTTGGGTACCATGAGAGTAACCCAGCAGATAGATGCACTCGACATCATGGGTGTCAACTCGGCATGCTATCTCATTCTGCCAAAGATTCTCGGTCTGGTTACCATCATGCCGTTCCTGGTTATCTTCAGTTCGGGAATGGGTATCATCGGTGCGTATGGCACTGCGTATATCGGACATATCCTGCCACCGGATGACCTTACCCTGGGTCTTCAGCATTCCTTCAACCAATGGTTTGTGTGGATGAGTATCATCAAGAGTCTCTTCTTCGCATTCATCATTTCGAGCGTTTCCTCTTACTTCGGATACACCGTTGAGGGTGGTTCCGTAGAAGTAGGTAAATCCTCAACCGATGCTGTTGTCTGTTCCAGCGTACTGATTCTGTTCTCTGACGTATTTCTCACTCAAATCCTTTCATAATCATGATAGAAGTTAAAAATCTTACGAAAACTTTCGGTGACAAGACCGTACTCGATAACATCAGCGTACAGTTTGAAACGGGTAAGACCAATCTGATTATCGGTCAGAGTGGTTCCGGAAAGACTGTCTTGGTGAAAAACCTCGTAGGACTCCTGGAACCTACCAGCGGACAGGTGCTCTACGATGGTCGCGACTTTGTACACATGAGCAAGAAAGAGAAGGTTTTGATGCGTAGGGAAATGGGAATGATTTTCCAGAGTGCAGCCCTTTTCGATTCCCTCAATGTATTGGAAAACGTGATGTTCCCATTGGATATGTTCTCCAACCTTAATTATAAGGAACGCGTGAAGCGCGCACAGGAGTGTCTCGACCGTGTCAATCTGATAGAAGCCCAGCAGAAATATCCTGGAGAGATTTCGGGTGGTATGCAGAAGCGTGTTGCCATTGCCCGTGCCATTGTCATGAATCCCAAATATCTTTTCTGTGATGAGCCAAACTCAGGTCTTGACCCAAAGACTTCGCTTGTCATCGACGAACTTCTCTCTGGCATTACCAAGGATTATAATATGACTACCATCATCAATACCCACGACATGAATTCCGTGATGGGCATTGGTGAAAATATCTGCTTCATCTATCAGGGTCACAAGGAGTGGCAGGGCAACAAAGACCAGGTGATGAGTGCTACCAACGAAAAGCTCAACGATCTGGTCTTCGCTTCCGACCTGTTCAGAAAGGTAAAGAAGGCTGAAATGGAGGAAGAGAAGAAGAAGAAAATGGTATAATACATGAATAAAAATCTCTTTTTTAATGCCACTATTGCCACGCTTGCTATAACCATTTAATAATCAACAAATAGCGCGTGGCAATAAGTGTTTTTTTATTGCCACCTTATTACCACTATTACCACACTACCACTACACTTAAACCACGCCGTTACCATCTAAAATCCTCATGTTCACGGGGAAGAAAGCTCTTGTACGTGGGTGACACATGTTCTAAACGTCAGCTTTTATGTCTCTATCTGTTTCCAGTCGATCAATCCTTTCCCTAAATCGTCAAATTCGATAGCAAGACCTATTACTTTACGTTTATCAGCCTTAAATGGCTCTAAGTACTGCCTTGTGGCAATCTGTTCCTTCGCAGCATCTACCCCACCATTGTTCGACAATTTAAGTTCTATCACATAGATAAACCTACGAGTAAAGACAAGCATATCTATTCTTCCCGTAGCCATCATGTGCTCCACCTCAACTCTAAAACCAATTGCCTTGAATAAAGTGCTCAATAGCAAGCGGTAACGTTCCTCCATATCCATGCTCGCCAGTTTCTTATTACTATAGGGTACATCAGCAATAAGAGCCTTTAAAGTCTTCATCGCCTTAGACAGATCCCCCCTCTGCATAGTCAGCAACAACATGCTTTGGGCAGAAACAGCTTCAGAATCGTCCTTCATTGTCAATGCTGGAATAACCACTTTGTTGAGCGCCTGCCTAACCTCATGATTCGGAATACCCAAAATATAAACATCGTCTTCATAATCCTTAATGGTCAGATAACCTGACTGATAAAGAAACAACTCTGCGCCACCACTCGTCACATCCGACGTTTCAATTGTCGTACTATCAATAGGACAACACTCAAAATCCTGAAGTCGGATTTCCATATTATCCACAAACTTAGTCAACATGGATGTTGCACCAGATGATGCCCAATAGTTTCTCAACTTGCCATCAGATAAGGCATTGATAAGACTAAACGGATTAAAGACATCCACCATGTTATCTATGCAGAAATGATAACCATCATAATATGCCTTCAGCTGCAGAACCGTTTCTTCAGGAGTCCAACCATTCTTCTCACCCATCGATACAATCTCAGGCATAAAACAATCCGTCACCTCATCCTTGGTTATACCACAGATGGCTGCATAAGGAGCATCGAAGCTGATATTACTCAGATTGTTCAAAACCGAAAATAGAGATATCTGCGTAAACTTCGTTATACCGGTGATAAAGACAAATTCCTCATATTCGTCATCCGCTTTCAAAATGGCAAACACCTCGCGGTAAATATCTCTACACGCCACATGATGATGAGTTTTCCAGGAATGCTGGAGTGGCGAGTCATACTCATCTATAAGAATTGCTACTTGCTGTCCCGTCTGCTTATACGCCGCAGTGATGATAGCATCAAGGCGATCAGCTAGGCTGGCAGTAGATTTAAGAGATACGCCATATTCCTGTTCATACTTAGCAAAGCTAAAATCAAGATAAGAGCGCAAAGTTTCTGGTTCAGCTCCTGCTCTACTCATATCTAATCTGATAACAGGACGCTTTACCCATTCTTTTTCAAAATTCATGATTTTCAAGCCCTCGAAGAGTTCCTTCTTAGCCTCAAAATAGGCCTGAAGGGTATCAACGAGCACAGACTTACCGAAGCGACGAGGACGGCTCAGGTAATTATATTTTTTTCCACGATTGGCAAGTTTCCAGATAATGTCTGTCTTGTCAACATAGAGGTATTCTTTCTTTCTGATTTCCTCAAAAGATTGGATACCAATAGGTAATTTCCTTTCTTCCATAATAATGCAATATAAGATATATGCAAAGATAAACTTTTTTTTTGTTTTGTGCAAACAAGCCTATATCTTTTTAGTCATAAAAAAGGATTTTTAAGCATTTCATACGATTGCTTCACAACAAGGCTTCATTGGTTATTGAAAGAAGCTTCATTGGTTATTGAAAGAAGCTTCATTGGTCATAGAAACAGGCTTCACTTGCCAATGAAGTAAGCTTCATCTCAAGTTGGCTTGAGGCTCAGATAAAGTTTACGTGAACCTCTATTAAGGTTTACTTGAGCCTCACTTCAACTTCAAATGAGGCTCAGTTCAATTTCATTTACGACTGAAGTTGCTTCAGCTGGTCTTCTGTTAATCCTGTAGCTTGTATGATTTCAGACCAAGACATACCCATTGCCAACAAGTTACGGGCTACTTCCGCTTTACCTTCCGCACGACCTTCCACACGACCTTTCGCAATTCCTTTTTCCATTCCTCTCTTCTCATCAAACTTTCTGGTGGCATATATATCACGCATATTCTTGATGTCCTCATCATAAAGCTCAAGTTCCTCGCGGGAAAGCTTGCGGAGGTCGCCTATTTCTGCCAACTTGCGGAAGACTGGATACTTCTCGCTGAATGGCATCTGCTCAAACATGTTCATATTCTTCATTATATAAATCCAACAATTAAATATATCCATACACTCTGCCTCCGTATGCTTGTCGAACAATGGCAGTTGGAGGTAAAAACGCATCCAATCGGAAAGCCCAATCGACACGGGGGTCTATGAATCTTGCCATCTTCTTACGTTTTATAAGGTCGTGGACGCAATATTGCAATTCTGCTGCGAAGATACACTTTTTTATTGAAAACGCAAAGGAAATCAGGGATTTTCTTCAAAAAAGGGAAAAGAAAAGAGGGACATCATTTGATGCCCCTCTTTAATTTATACTTTTTCAAACTAATACACCTAATAAATTAGGTATAAGTCACTCGCACTACTTTACTACCTTAATAGCCTTACCGTTTCTGATAACTACGTTTACACCCTTAGCAGCCTTGTTCAAACGAACACCACCGATAGAGTAAACAGCGTCAGTAGTCTGAGCCTCTGCCTCTACACCATTGATACCTGTTGGAACGGTACTCTTTGTAATATCGAAAGACTGCTCGAAATATGGAATACCATTGAACTTAATCTTAGTCAACTTAATCTGCGCTTTATCTGCGAGTTCTTCACTTACCTTAACTGTGAAAGTAAACAAAGAACCAGAAGGCTTCATATCCTTTAACTTTGAGTTATCAACCAAAACACGGAACCAAGTTTCACCAGTTTCTTTATCAATACTCTTTTCAGGGTTATAATTATGATTAAAGTTATGAGAAGCTAACAAAGCCTCACCTTTCTCAAAAAATGCAGTTACAGTTTCACCATCCTCATCTGTAACTTCCTTACTGACAATAGTAAGTCCCTTAGGAAGAGTAACATCCAAGTTAAAGCCATTATGCTTTGTTTGAGCATCATAAGCTATAGTAATTACAGTTTCAGTACCCGGAACAAATTCGTTTGGAGTAACAATCATTTTTACCGTACCCTCTTCAGCACGTACTAAACTAGTGCTTCCAAGTAACATCATAAAAATCAAGCAAAACTTTGTAAAAAATAAATTCTTTTTCATCTTCTATAATTTTAACTAAAAACTACTTTGTTACAGATTTCAAAATCTTATCATAAGCAAAATTGATATCTTCAACATCAACAACGCCATTATGATCAACGTCAACAAATGGATTTTCTACCCCATTTAATATAACGTCACGAATTGCATTAACATCCTCGATATCCCAAACACCATCAAGTGTAGGATCTGAGAACTGGGTAATACCGCAAGTGAGGACATCCTTAACAGAATATCCGTTACCACGAGCAGAAGAAACCTTGATGTCAGAGATAACAACATTACCATTCTGGAATGTCTGGTCTGCAGCAACGTTCAAGCCAAAGAGAACACCCTCAGTACCCTCGAATTCATCATTTGTAAGAGATGAAATGAGAAGCTGATAAGTATTAGGCTTAGAAGGAATCGGCTCCAACATTGCTGAAATATTGGTAGAAAGACGATTAGAGTAATCAACATACTCACCATCCTTACCCTCTACAAAGTGAACACCCTCAGGAAGAGTAACGGTAGCCTGCAAACCAGCAAGTGAAATGTGGTTAGCAAGAGTTACATTTACAATACCAGACTTACCAGGAGTTAAAGTAATAGCCTCTGCCTCCAAGCCAGCATCTGCTGCACAAACGTCAGCTTTGATGTTCTGGTCTTCCATGTTAACCTTCTGATTCTCAAGATCTGTACCATTACTACCAATTATCTCAGTAACCTTGATAACATCACCCTTGTAGTCAATGTCAGCCTTTACCTTGAAAGTAACGATAGCACCGCTGTTGCCCTTGATAACGGACTTTTCCATTGTAGGAGCTTTACCAAAAAGAACAAAGCGATAAGCACCAGTAGACTGCTTAACTGTATAAAAGTCATGACTAGCACGGGTAACACGATTAGTTACTCTCAGCTGACTGTTTTCCACGAAGGTCAACCCATCAGGAAGGGTAACATCAAATTGTAATGATGTTACTGGAACATCATTATTCAAAACGACCTCTAAAAGGTTTTCCTCTCCAGGGATAATCTGTACATCTGTACCGCCAGTACCAGCAAGCTTCAGTACATTAGCAGCAAATGATGAGATGCAACCCATAATGAGGAACATCAGTGTATAAAAAACTTTTTTCATAATTCTTTTTTTGTTTGTTACGGAATGAACAGAAACACTCACAAGAAAATAGGTATCGGCTGTTGCCCTGACAGCAAGTCTTTGGCAACAGCCAATACATCTATTTATAGTATCTTAGTTACTTCTTGATAACCTTGCGAGTTGTACCATCCTCACCGACGATGATGTTGATACCCTTCTGTACAGACTTCTTCACCATACCGCCGATAGAGAAGATGCGCTCCTTAACTGTAGGTGCAGTGATTGAGTCAATACCAGTAGTCTCACCATTGCCACCACCGATACCTCTTGTGATAACGTAAGCACGTCCAGCAGCGTCAGAGAAGATAGCGTTGTTAACCTCGATAGCACCACCTGCGTAGTCGCCGCTAACCTCAACGTTGAGAACAACGAGAGCTCCATCGTGACCAGCAAATTCAGTATTCTCGATTGTAGAAGCCAAGATGCGATACTTACCCTCTGCCAATTCGCTACCAAAGATCTCATGACCATTAGCACGACCTGTGAGTTCCTGACCAACAAGCTTCATACCTGCAGGCAATGTAACGTCGAACTGACCAGCGGTGAAGCTAGCATTGTTAGTTACGTTCACTGCAATCTTAACAGTCTTGCCGAATACTGTTGTTTCCTCAGCCTGCTTGTCAATGGTAATCTTATCACCCTCAACGCATCTAGTTGCTCTAGCTGGAGCAGTAGTTGCAGAAGGACCTGTCTCATTACCGTACAAAACGAGGTTAGAAATACGTGACATATCGGCAACAGTGAATGTCTTGTCTGCGTCCATATCACCACCGTATGCTGCACCTTCACCAAGCTCATTAACAACTGAATCGAATGACTTAGCCTTCAAAATCCAAGAACGTACGAGGTCATAGTCATTAACATCAACAGTTCCGTCGTGACAAGCATCACCCTTGATGTAAGAAGCCTCAACTGTTCTCTCAGCAAATGCCTTGGTATCAGCAGCCAACTTGTTGATGCGCTCTACCATAAGTGGCCAAGCCTCCTTCAAGTAGTCAACCTTTTCTGCCTTCTTCAAAGCCTTACCATCAATATTGATAGCAACCAAACCATCTACAGCATCGTCATTGTAGTTATTAACTGCATAGAGAAGATCTGTAATATCTCCATAAGTCTTATTCAACTCAGCCAATGTTGATGGAGAATAATTCTTACCAGTCATAGAGGTATGTGCTGCATCAAGATCTGTCAAAACTGCAGAGAGTCTTACAGGAACCTCAGTGTTGGTCCAACTCTTCTGGATAGTAAGAATACTATTCTTAACCCATTCTACATCATCTGTCAAAGTTGCACTTGGCAAAGCAACTACCTTATGTGCAGTCTCGATATCAGCCTTAGTTGCAGCGATAGACATAGCCTGGCGAGCAATCTCAGCTGCCTTATCAGCCTCCTCAACAGAAACGAAGTCCTTTATATGCTCCTGGAATGCAGCATGCAAAGTATTCAACTCTGCAAGACCTTCATTCAACTGCTCGAGTGCCAAATCATTGTTATGATACTTGTTGTAATCAGCTACCAATGCAGCAACACGTGCACCATCAAGAGCCTCATTAACTACACCGAAATCGAATGCGAAGTTCTCCTTGAAGAACAAGAGATGATTCTCTTTCTGCTTAGCCTCATAGTTAGCAACAGTGCTGTTATACTTAGTGCGGAGAAGCTCAACCAGCTTATGATACTTGCCGGTCAAAATCTCGTTGTAAGCAGCCTTTGCCTCAGCCTCTGTCAACTTCTGATCAACAGTAGCCTTCAATGCGTCAATATCAGCTGTTGTCTCAGCAACCTTAGTATTGTCATACAAGCCATTGAGAGTCTTGTACATATTAGCAACAGTAGTCTCCTGACCAAGCAACAACTTCATAATCTCATCATAAGACTTCTTGTCCTTATCGCTTGCAGGCAAGTTCCAGTTGTCCTCGATATCCTTCAAAGAAGTGTACAATGCCTCAACATCGTATTGAGTAACATTACCCAAACCAAGGGCAGCAGCAGCAAGGTTGTACTCCTCCTTCACCTGGTCGATCTTTGTACGAACGTCGGCAATCTCAACATCAATGAGATTGTTCTTCATACCGTTAACCTTAGTCTGGAACTTCTTATCCAAGTCCTTGAACTTGTCCTTGTTAGCAACACAAGCCAGACTCTCCTTGTAGTTATTAGCCAATGTTACCTGAGCATAGTAGTCAAGTTCAATCTGTCTGAGAGCATCAGTAGCAGCATTCTTCATGTGGAGAGAATAGAGCTGGCTGAAGTTCTTGTAAGCCTGAGCCAATACAGCATCAGCAGCCTCCAGGTTCTTGGTAATCTCATCATAAGCCTTATTGTTAGCAACGACATCCTTAGAAGCCTGAACAGCATTAGCATAAACATCTGAATGGTTAGGCAAAACTGTACCGATGTAAGCAGCACAGTTGCTATTGATGGTTGGAACAGTTGTAAGAGTAGGAACAATATCCTTGTTCACATCGATAGTTCCTGCCTTCAGAACATCAAGATCCTTCAAGATCTGGTCGGTATCAATTTCTGGCAACTCACCGATAGCCTTCTTTTCTGCATCATATATCTTAGTAACAGCAGCAACCAAAGCAGCCTTTTCTGCGACACATGCAGCTTCGATATCAGCATCGTACATCTTGTCTACATTAGACTTAGCCAAATCGCCTAACCACTGCTTGTCTACCTGAACTGCGAAGGTACCGCCATTGAGCTTACTTGTATTAACCTGAGCAATCAATGTTGCAAGATCATTGAATGCCTGACTCTTACCTGTGTATGTAAAGGCAGCAATTGCAGTCTGACCAGCAAGAAGCTTATTCTGAGCATAAGTCAAATCAGTTGTAATAAGACCCTCTGCAAAAGCATTTACCTGAACCTCGTAGTCCTTCAACAACTTCTCGATTTCAGCCTTATACGTCTGAGCATCCTTAATATAAGAATCTGAATCGAAGAATACATTGTCAGCACCATAAGCCTTATCCATTGCTACGAAGCCATCGTACTTGTCTTGCTCAGCCTTCTGCAACAGGCGCAACTTCTCTGCGTAAGCATAGATATCCTCATGAACCTTAACAAGCTGGTTGGTCTCGAGAGCATTTTCACGGAGATCCTCACGCTGAATGGTTCTGAACTGGTTCAACTCAGTAACAGACTTGCTGAATGCACCACTAGAGAGGTCGAATGCTGACAAGAACGCAGCGTGATGTGCAGCATTCTGCTCATTAACATTCTTAGCATAGTCGGTCTTAGACTTACCTGTAATCTCATCCAACTGAGTACGGATGCCCTTGATAGCATCATTGAATGCAGTCTGATTTTCAACAGCAGCACCCTTACCGAACTCTGTCTCAGCATCCGTAGCGAGCTTATTGATAACCTCCTGCTGCTTAGCCAACTGACTCAAGAACTCAGGTCCCTTATCAGACAAGTCATTATTAGATACCTTGTCGTAAGCATCCTGCCATTCCTTCTTCACATTAGCGATAGTTCCTGTCTGAGCAGTATATGCATTCTGGTTAGGCAATACCTTATTAGCCAAAGCCTGTGCATTAGCAAGAATCGTTTCCTTCTCACCAAGCAATTCATCCTTACTAGCCTTAGATGTATGAGCAGCGTAAGCATCCTCTGTCTTTTGAGCAACCTTAGCCAAATCAAGGATGTACTGAGCCATTGCATTATCGTAATATGTCCATGCTGGATCTACTGTAATGCTCAAGCCTGCACGAAGTGCATCAAGTTTAGTCTTTGCAGCTGAAGTTGTATTAACCTCCTTGATTGTCTCCTTATAAGCGGTAACATTTTCGGCAGCAGCTGTAGCTGCTTTATCAAGTTTATCAACCTGACCCTCCAAATTATTCAATCCATCATTGATCTTAGACAATACTTCTATAGCCTCAGCTGCAGCATTCAACAACTTAGTCTCATCCGTACCGGCAGCAGTCTTATCAGAATTATACTTAGATTCAGCATCTTTCTTCTCAATAGTAAGCTTGTCAAGTTCAACCTGCAACTTAGCCAATTCAGTACTGATATCACCAGCCTGATTTCCATACTTCTCAGCAAACTCAGGTTTTGCTGGGTCACCAATTGCATCCAAGACATCTTGTTCTGCCTTAATCAAATCCTGGGCAGACTGGATATGTGCCTGTGCAGACTTCTCAGCATTACTCTTATCGAATGTAAGCTTGTTAGCATCATAATCAGTTGTCAGCTTAGCAATATCCTCGCTAATGGTCTTCTTAGCTGCATTTTCCATTGCCTGACGATGTTTATCGTCCTTCTGAGCCTTTGCATCAGCAACAGCCTTGTTGATTGCATCAATTTCACTCTTTATAGTAGCAATCTTACCACCATAAGTAGTAGCATCAACAGTAACTGTAGTATCCTTAGCCTTCTCTACCAACTTATCCAACAATGCCTGAGCATCTGTAGCTGTCTTAACAGCCTTGTTATAAGCTACGAGAGACTTATCGGTACGTGTACCGTAATCAGTAATACCCTTATTAATAGCATTCTTCAAGTTTGTATATTCAGGAGAAGTCTGATAAGCAACAGCTGACTTTGTACCGAACTTGCTAGCAATACCATTCTTTGCATTAGTAATATTCTTATTAATAGCCTTTACAGAAGCATCGAAATAAGCAGCAGCATTATAGCTCTTATCCTCAGAAGGAGTCTTTGCCTTTTCGATAGCAACAGCCAAAGCATCTTCCAAAGCCTTAACTTCAGCATCCATAGCTATCTGAGCTACCTTATTAGCTACAACCTGATCAACTGACTTCTTGTACTGATCACCAGACTTGATGGTACCAATAGCGGTATTGATTTTACCCTCCATTGTAACATAGTCCTGCTTAGAAACGTTATTCTCACCATTAGCATAATGAGTATTGATATGAGCCTGCATATCATCAATCTGCTTCTGAGCAGCAGCAATATCAGCATCACAGTCGGTCAAGTTGTACTTAGCCAACTTAGCCTTTTCGCCATCAAGATACTTCTGCAAGTTCTCAACCTGCTTATCAGCAGCTGCCTTAGCTGCATCCTCAACCGCAGCCTCTGCCATCTTATTAAGAACAAGGGTCTGAATTTCACCCTTAGCACCTGCGATAATACCCTGCAAATCAGCAGCTTGCTCAGCAGCTGTACCTGCAGCATAAGCAGCTTCTACCTTCTTCTTTGCATCAAGAAGCAAACGATACTGCGCATTCAAGTCTTTCACAACCTCCTTCTGCCAATTCTCATAGGTAGGAGTAGGAAGAGCCTTGATAACATCCTGAAGCTGAGCATCATATGCAGTCTTTGCAGCATCAAAATCAGCAATTACGTTCTTATAACTATTCTCATTATTATTATAATCAGCTTCAGCCTTCTTGATACCTGCCATCAAATTATTAATCTTTGCTGACAGCGTATTAATTTTACCTTCAATCTGGGTCTGTGTACCTTTATCAATTGTACCGCTTTTATATGCAGCGTCAATTTCAGCCAGAACATTCTCAACACCATAACCCTGCAATGTAGCCTTATACTTAGGACCTACGTTAGGGTATTTGCCTGTCTCTGCAATCGCATTATCATACTCTCCCTTGAGAGTAAGGTACTTACCATCCAAAGTAGCCTTTACAGTTTCCAAATTCTGCTTGTCAATAGCATCCTTCTTAACCTGAAGAATCTCACCTTCGTAAAAAGCAAACTTTTCTTCGCTGAACTCAAGAACTTCATCATCATTGTAGATGTCGTTCAACTCCTTAGTAAGGTTACTAAGTTTCAAGAGGAAAGGATCCTTAACACCAGGGCACTCCTTCTCAATCTGGATAGATGCAGCATTGAGAACTTTACGTACTTCGTCTATCGCAGCCTTTTTCGCCTTGATAGCTTCTGCTGGTGTCAAATCAGCAGCCTGCACCTGTGCAGTTCCGCCTACAGTTGCTAAAGCAACGAGTGATAGAGTAACTTTATTCATACTTCTGTAGTTTAAAAAGTTAAATTTATATTCTTAGAAATGAGATGATACTTTGTGAAAAAAAGTAAGTCTTCAAATTTACAAAATCTTTGTTTCGTTCTTATGATCTTTTTATCGGTCTTTATTTTTATGGTTTCGTCTATGATTTTGGTATTTGTAAACTGTTGCTCTTATTACTAAGAAACGTCTCATGTTCTTTTTATCGGTTGCAAATATAAAACTTATTTTTGAAAACGCACGAATTTTTAACGTTATAATATGTTAACAGAACACATTTTTAACAGAAGAATTAAAAATTAAAGCCTCAATTTCGTGTGTGTGCGTAAACACATTTTTCATTGTTTGTGCAAACTATAATAAAAACAAGACTACGAAATCAGTAAAAAAGGGAAAAAACCGCAGGCTTGATACAGGTCAAGCCTGCGGTTTTCATCACTTATCTCCTTATTAATAAAGTTGCACTCATACCTTTTTCCAATCCAAGATACCCTTACCAAGATCATCGAGTTCCAAAGCCAAGCCTATCACTTGGCGGGAATCTGCCTTAAACGGCTCCAGATAGTTGTTGTTCTTGATTTGGCAGGCAGCAGCATCCTTACCGCCATTATTCTTCAACTTCAACTCTAATACATAAATGTACCGGGAAGTCTTCACTACCATATCAATCCTCCCAGTAGCAAGCATGTGTTCAACTTCCACGCTAAAGCCTATGGCATGGAATATAGTGCTCATCAAAAGACGATAACGCTCCTCCATATCCATCGAAGCCATCTTCTTGTTACTATACGGTACATCAGCAACCAAAGCCTGAAGACACTTCATCGCCTCATCAACATTTGCTATATTCATATAGCGAGTCAGCATATTCTGCGTAGAAATCACCTGCTCTCCATTTCGCAAAGTAAGTGCTGGCATCACAATCCTATTCAGTGCCTGCTTCACTTCTTCATTTGGAAAGCCAAGGTGATACATACCATCCTCATAGCCCTTCATCGTCAGGTAACCCGACTGATAAAGGAAGAGCTCGGCACCACCGCCTACTACATCAGAAGTCTCCAAAGTGAAGGAATCGATATAACAATCATCAAAATAATCTAAGCGCATCTCCAAGTTGGTTACAAACTTCGGTAGCAGCGAGGTGGCACCCGAAGAAGCCCAGAAATTACGAATCTGCTGTGCTCCCAAGGCATTCACAAGACTATACGGATTGTAAATATCCACAGAATTTCGCTTGCAGAAATGGTAACCATCATAGAATTCCTTTAAGCGAGCATGCGTTTCCTCTACCGTCCAACCATTCACATCCGCCATTTTCTTTACTTCATATCCAAAATTGGCAGCAATTTCCTCTTCCGTTATACCACAAATGGCGGCATATTCAGGTTCAAAACTGATGTTGGTTAAGTTGTTGAGCACAGAAAAGAGGGAGATTTGCGTAAACTTGGTGATGCCGGTGATGAACACGAAACGCTCATACTCATCATCTGCCTTTAAGATAGCAAACACCTCACGATAGGTTTCCGTGCAGCCTTCATGAGCATCGGTTTTCCAGGAATGCTGAAGGGGAGCGTCATACTCATCAATAAGCACAGCCACCGGCTGACCGGTCTGCTTGTATGCCGACACGATGATGGCATCAAAACGATCGGCAAGCTGCGCTGTTGGATCCACATCTATTCCATATTTATCCTCATAATACTTGAACCGTATATTGAGGTAAGAACGGATGGTCTCTGACGTAGCCCCACCCCTGCTCATGTCAAGACGAATCACGGGATGATGCTTCCATTCTTTCTCCAACTCCATGATTTTCAACCCCTCGAAGAGTTCTTTATTGCCTTCGAGATATTGCTGGAGGGTATCTACAAGCACGGATTTGCCGAATCGACGAGGACGACTCAAGTAGTTGTACTGGTCACCATAGTTCACCAAATACCACACCAAGTCGCTCTTGTCAACATACACGAAGTTACCCTCCCTGATTTTCTTAAACGACTGAATGCCTACAGGCAATCGTCTTCTATTCAAGTCCAACATATCTTGCTCCTCCAAAATTTTAAAAAGAATAATGCGAAATAGTCTCCTACCTCATCTTCCATTCGCCCTTCACCTCCACCATCGGCACCACTATCTGCTCCTTGGTACTGTCGCCGTAGGCAACCTGAAGGAAGACATCGGCAACGTGGCGGGCGGTATCAGCCTTGGCGTTCAGGATTTCTACCCTGCTCATCCCCTTGTGCTCGTCCTGCTGTTGCTCCACATACATCTGGGCATTGAGCAGCAGCTGCTCGTGATAGCCCTTAGGAATGCGATAGGGCTGGTGGAAACCGGCCACATACTCCTCATACTTGCCCTCCAGGAGCAAGTCATAATAACCCTTTGCGGCTATACCCGCAAAGTAAGAAGGGTCAGGACGCTCCTCCTTGCAGGAAGAAAGTCCCAACCCCATACTTATTATCATAAAAATCAAAAGTTTCTTCATCTTTATACACTTTGATTCTTCACTCTTCGTTCTTCACTCTTCACTTCCCCTACTTCTGGCGGATGAAGATGTTGATTGGACAACCGTGCAATGACCAGTTGTCACGAATCTTGTTCTCCAGGAAGCGGCGATAGTTCTCCTTTACATACTGTGGCAAGTTGGCATAGAACACGAACGATGGAATCGTGGTGTTAGGCAACTGGGTGCAGTACTTGATCTTGATGTACTTACCCTTCACGCTCTGTGGAGGATAAGCCTCGATAATAGGCAACATCACCTCATTCAGCTTGGAAGTACCGATATGTATCTTACGGTTCTGGTAAACATCCTTGGCTGTCTCCAACACGCGGAAGATGCGCTGCTTGGTCAATGCAGAAGCGAAGATGATAGGGAAATCCACGAATGGAGCCATACGGTTGCGGATGGCATTTTCGAAGGTATCAATGACCTTCTGGTTCTTCTCCTCTACCAGATCCCACTTGTTCACTACCACCACCAGACTCTTGTTGTTCTTCTGAATCAGCTGGAAGATGTTCATATCCTGGGTCTCGATACCACGGGTGGCGTCGAGCATCAGGATGCAAACATCACTGTTCTCGATGGCACGGATGGAACGCATCACGGAATAGAACTCCAAGTCCTCGCTCACCTTGTTCTTACGACGGATACCGGCTGTATCTACCAGATAGAAATCGAAGCCGAACTTATCGTAACGGGTATAGATACTGTCACGGGTAGTACCTGCAATCTCGGTAACGATGTTTCTGTCCTCACCGATGAAGGCATTGATGATGCTGCTCTTACCTGCATTAGGACGGCCTACCACAGCGAAACGAGGGATATCTTCCTCGATGGCTTCCTCAGGATTATCCTGCAGTTTGTCTAATATGATGTCGAGCAAGTCACCCGTTCCACCACCTGTTGCAGCACTGATACACTGAGGGTCGCCCAATCCCAACTTGTAGAATTCGGCAGCCTGATAATATTCAGCACTGTTATCCACCTTGTTTGCCACAAGGATAACAGGCAGTTTGGCACGACGCAAGATCAGGGCTACGTCCTCATCCCAGTCGGTCAAACCGGTGTTTACATCTACCAGGAAGAGAACCAGATCTGCCTCCTCGGTAGCTACCAACACCTGCTTGCGGATAGCATCCTCGAAAATGTCATCTGATTTAACGACCCAACCACCGGTATCCACCACAGAGAATTCTCTACCGTTCCAGCTGCACTTACCATACTGACGGTCGCGGGTAGTACCAGCCGTATCACTTACGATAGCGCGACGAGATTGAGTCAAACGATTGAATAAAGTAGATTTACCCACGTTAGGGCGACCTACGATTGCTACTAAATTTGCCATAATTAGTCATTCACCCTCCTTCCTTTGAGGAGGTATCATGGATGTGGTCTCTGCATCCAAGTTAATAATTTGCCGAAGCTGACCTTGCTCCGGCCCTCGCCCCTCTGGCGAGAGTCAACCCTCATTTCTATTCAGGGTTATATCCGAAGGCATCGAGTTCTCGCTGCGAACTGCGCCAGTCTTTGTCAACCTTCACGAAGGTTTCCAGGAAAATCTTCTTTCCGAAGAACTTCTCCAGAGCCTTTCTACTCTCGGTGTTCACCTTCTTGAGCGCCACGCCCTGGTGGCCGATGATGATGCCCTTCTGGGAATCACGCTCCACATAGATGACAGCATTGATGTGGATGCGGGTATCATCTTCCTTGAACCGCTCCACTCTCACCTCTACAGCATAAGGAATCTCCTTATCATAATAGAGGAGAATCTTTTCTCGGATAATTTCAGATACGAAGAAGCGGGCAGGCTTGTCGGTCAGCTGGTCCTTGTCGAAGAACGCAGGCGACTCAGGCAGCAGCTCCTTGATACGCTTCAAGAGCATATCGACGCCAAACTTGTTTTTCGCAGAGATAGGAAGAATTTCTGCATTCGGCAGGAGCGAATGCCACTTCTCCACGATGTCACCCAGCTTGTTAGGGTCGCTCTGGTCAATCTTGTTGATGAGCAGGAGCACAGGAATTCTCATCTTCTTCACCTTCTCGAGGAAGTCGATGTTCTTCTCCGGGTTCTCGATGACATCGGTGACATAAAGCAAGACATCGGCATCAGCCAGCGCACTCTCCGAGAAAGCGAGCATCATCTCCTGCATCTTGTAGTTTGGCTTCAAGACACCAGGGGTATCCGAAAACACGATTTGCATATCATCGGTATTCACGATACCCATGATACGATGACGGGTGGTCTGCGCCTTGAAGGTAGCGATACTGATACGTTCACCAACCAGCTGATTCATCAGCGTACTCTTACCCACATTAGGGTTACCCACAATATTTACGAAACCTGCTTTATGCATATAATAAAATGATTTTAAGCTAAAGAAACGCATCCTTGCTTATTCATATAGAGAGATGAAATAAGAAAGATGCGTTTCCTTGTTATATAGATAATTATTCTATCCTATTTTTCTTTTGTCTTACTTGCCGTATGCAGCACCATCGTAAGCCCACTTATAGAATGAAGCTCCGTGAACGAAGCCTGCACCGAATGCTGTGAAGATGACGTTGTCGCCCTTCTTGAGATTGCTCTCAGCATCCCAGAGTGCCAATGGAATCGTAGCGGCGCTGGTATTTCCATAATGGTCGATGTTTACTACTACCTTGTCAAGTGGAATTCCTGCACGCTTGGTAACCGCCTCGATGATGCGGAGGTTTGCCTCGTGAGGAATCACCCAGTTCACATCATCAGCCTTCAGATTGTTCATTTCCATGATCTTCATCACGTCGTTGCTCATGTCAGTTACTGCGTAACGGAACACGGTGCGACCTTCCTGATAAAGATAATGCAGACGATGGTCTACGGTGAAGTGTGAAGGAGGGCAGACAGAACCACCAGCCTTCATGTGGAGGAAAGGCAAGCCTTGTCCGTCGGTACGAAGGTATGAGTTCTGTACACCAACGTTCTCTTCCTCTGTTGCCTCTACGAGTACTGCACCGGCACCATCTCCGAAGAGTACGCAGGTAGCGCGGTCGGTGTAGTCAACGAGTGAAGACATCTTATCAGCACCGATAACGATGATTTTCTTGTATCTGCCACTCTGAATCATGCTTGCAGCAACATCGAGGGTGTACAAGAATCCACAGCAAGCTGCAGAGAAGTCGAATGCGAAGGCATTCTTGAGTCCGAGCTTACCGAGGACGATAGATGCTGTAGAAGGGAACTTGTAGTCTGGTGTGGTGGTAGTCACAATCAGAGCATCGATTGTGTCTGGATCTACGCCAGTCTTCTGAATCAACTGCTTAGCCGCTTTACGCGCCAAGTAGCTGGTTCCGAGACCTTCCTCAGTGAGGATGCGTCTTTCCTTGATACCCACACGGGTGGTAATCCACTCATCTGTAGTATCAACCATGCGTGACAGTTCCTCGTTATTGAGGATATAGTCAGGCACGTATCCACCTACACCAGTGATTACAGCATTGATTTTACCCATTATTCAGCTGCTTCCTTAACGATTGCAACCTTACCACGATAGTAACCGCAAGTAGGGCAAACAGTGTGGTATACATAGTATGCACCACAGTTAGGGCAAACTGCCAATGTAGGAGCTACTGCCTTATCATGAGTTCTTCTCTTAAGTGTACGTGTCTTTGACTGTCTTCTTTTAGGATGTGCCATAATTTTTTAAATGTTTTAATTTTTGAATTTTACTTTTTTAATTTTAATAGAGCTGCCCAGCGTGGATCTACAGTTTCCTCTTCTTCCTCACCGCTTCGGGCGGCAGAATGCTGCTGTAGCATTTCAATCATAGCAGGGTTGCATTTTCCAGGTGCATGCACATGCTTGATGGGAATGTTGAGGTCTATAAATTCATAGATGAACCACGAGACATCGAGTATTCCTTCGTTCTCGGCCACAATCACGAGGTCATCTTCTTCTGAGTATTCTTCTCCGAACTTAACGACGAGTCTGTCATCGGTTTCAATGTCTTGATCCATATCGTCCAGACAGATGTCGCATGGTATGTGTACCACTCCCTCTGTGTGAAAATTGAGTTCGTAGAAATCGTCCGTCCTGTTGATGGACAGACTACTCTGCAACTCGCCTCTCTGAATATCAGGAGCATCTATTGCCTGAAAGTATTCATCGTCTAGCTTAAACTCCAGATTTGTTACCCCCTGGGGTAAAGCTTTCAAATCAATCTTATAAGACTCTATATTACACATAATTCAATATATACCATATTGGTTTCGGGCTGCAAAGTTACAAATATTTTTTGAGATAAAATAATTTTTTATGTAAAAATCACTAAAATCTCTCATTATTAACCGATTATTGTCCAATAATTACCCTTTTTCAGGTAAAATATCGCCCGATTATTCCTTCTTGAGTTCAATTCTGAAGGTAGTTCCCTTGCCTACCTCGCTACTTTTCACCCATATTTTTCCGTGATGGTATTCCTCTACGATTCTCTTGGCTAGCGAGAGTCCCAAGCCCCATCCACGCTTCTTGGTGGTGAATCCCGGCCGGAACACATTCTTCAGATTCTTCTTCTTGATTCCCTTGCCGGTATCTTCCACTTCGATAATCGCCTTATCCTCCGTCTCATCCACTCTCAGGATAATCATACCGCCATCTACGCCCATGGCATCCACTGCGTTCTTGGAAAGGTTCTCTATGACCCATTCAAAGAGCGAGGCATTCATCTTGACAATGATATCATGGTCTGGGAAGACTTTCATCATCTTCACCTTCTTGGAAGTACGACGGTCCATATAGTCGATAACATGCTCCATCACCTCGTTCAGACTGGCAGGAACAGGTTCTGGCAGGGAACCAATCTTGGAGAATCTGTCAGCAATGAGCTGGAGTCGCTTGATATCCTTATCCATTTCCGGTAACAGGTCATCGTCTGGATAATTCATCTTCAGGATTTCTATCCAAGCCATCAGACTGGAGATTGGCGTACCCAACTGATGAGCCGTCTCCTTCGACAATCCCACCCAAACCTTATTCTGTTCTGCCCTCTTGGAAGTAAGCAGTGCAAAGATGGCAATGACCACGAAAATCATCACCACGCCAAGTTGGATAAAGGGATAGGCAGTGAGGCGACGGATCATCAAAGATTCATCGTAGCACACCTGAATATAGTCATGAGTGGAATCATCCAGTACAATCTTGATATTCTTGCCCTGTGCCAGGAGATGCTTGCCCTGAACAGCCGCATTCCTTAAACTGTCCTCATAATCCTTACCTTCGACCTTGATATTACGGAAGGTCTGAGCCCGGTTTTGGGAATCCATCACGATAACTGGGATTGAATTATTCTCATTGATAACTTTCAGGACGAGATTCAGGTCTGTATTATCGTCAGCCGTATTGAGGGAGCGCATGGCTTCTGCCCACACCTCCATCCGGTTACGCTCCTCCAGAGCCAGGTCACGGACGAGGAAATGAGACACGACGAGCGAGGCGACAGCAATCAATACCGCTGCTATCACCAGATAAATCTTCACCTGTCTTATTCTATCCGTCCAAATCATGCTGCAAAGATACAAAAAAAACGCAAAAAAGCCTCAGAAATCTTTCGAAATCTGAGACTCTTGATAAAAGAAGGCGGCTACCTACTCTCCCGCATTGCATTGCAGTACCATCGGCGCAAGTGAGCTTAACTTC